>NZ_JAAHHU010000890.1:0-2012 GCF_010672095.1 Moorena sp. SIO3I6
GTAGCAAAGCTTGCTTTGCTACTCCTAAAAGCAGGGGCACGGCCAGAAGACATTGCTCAAGCCCGGGCTAGAGTGATGCAAAGACAACAAAGTTTGAAACTAGCCAAAGCAGGGGCACGGCCAGAAGACATTGCCCAAGCCCGGGCTAGAGTGATGCAAGCCGAGGGGGCTGTGCAAAATGCCAAGGCGCAGATAGCAGATACGGTAATTCGCGCTCCTTTCACTGGCATTGTTGCTAGGAAGTATGCCGATCCAGGTGCCTTTGTCAGCCCGACTACCGCAGGTAGTTCTGTCTTATCCGCTACCTCTTCTTCAATTTTGTCCCTAGCTTCTAGTAACCAGGTAGTAACGGCATACGTAGCAGAAAGTAATATTTCCAAAATCCGCTTGGGACAAGACGTCACTATTACTGTTGATGCTTACCCAGGAAAAACCTTTACCGGACAGGTGGCACAAATTGCTGCCCAGGCAGTTATAGAACAGAATGTTACCAGCTTTGAGGTTAAGGTGGCCATTGTCTCGGATTCAGAACAACTTCTGCGTTCTGGGATGAATGTCCATCTGGAGTTCAAAGTAGGCACACTCTTAAATGCTTTGGTGGTACCGACAGTGGCAATTGTCCGCCAGGAGAATGCTACAGGTGTGTTTGTAGCAGGAGAAAATAATAAAGCTATCTTCACTCCCATAGTGACTGGCGTTACTGCTAATCACAAAACAGAAGTCAAATCAGGTTTGCAGGGAACCGAAAGAGTGTTTATCAACTTCCCAGAAGGGTTCCGACCGCAATCTATTACCCCACCTCCTTTTCCCGGTTCACGTTCACGTTCACGTTAATTACAAGGTGTGCAAAAATGGCTACACCAGTTCAGATTCGCTTTAGTACAGCATCCACTGTAGAAGTCTTAGTCATGGCGCTGGAGGCTTTGTGGAGTAACAGATTACGCACAGGGCTGACCATGCTGGGTGTCATTATTGGGATTGCCTCGGTAATTGCTATTACTTCCCTTGGTCAGGGAGTGCAAAAGGCAACCGAGCAGCAATTACAGGGTTTGGGTACAAATGTCATGCTGGTGTTCCCTGATACTCCCAGAAATAGTCGCATCAATCTAGGTAGTACTGGTAGGGGAACACGTTTAAATTGGGAGGATGCACGGGCAATTAAAGAACAGGTGACTACGGCTAGTGCGGTGTCTGCATTCTTGCAAAAGCCTAATGTCTCCGTAGTCTATGGTGGCAAGAATATATTAACTACTGTCATCGGTACAGATTTGAGTTACCCGGAGGTCAAGAACATCTATCCCCAGTCGGGGCAATTTTTTAATCAGGATGATTTGCTCTCTAGTAAATCAGTGGTTGTTCTTGGTTCTAAGTTACGGGAACAACTGTTTGAACCGGGGGCAAATGCAATTGGTGCCAATATCCGCATTCAGGGAGAGCGTTACATCGTTATTGGTGTTATGGAATCTAAGGGTGCGGTAGGAAGAATAGACCAAGATAATCAAATATATATTCCCTTGACGAATATGTCGGCGCGACTTATTGGTAATAATGCCCTAGCCGGGATTGCCATCAATGGGTTGTGGTTGAAAGCCTCTGATGAATCGAGTTTAAGTGCAGCTCAATTTCAAGTTACCAATCTCTTGCGCTTGCGCCATAATATTTATCCACCCCAAGCCGATAATTTTAAAATCATTAACCAAACAGACATGATCAATACCTTAAATAATGTGGTGGGTTTATTTACGGTAATGGTGGGAGCAGTTGCTGGAATTTCTTTAGTTGTTGGCGGAATTGGTATTGCCAATATTATGTTGGCTTCTGTTGTGGAACGAAGGCGAGAAATTGGGATTCGTAAAGCACTAGGAGCTACCAAATCAGCAATTCTCAAGCAATTTTTAGCAGAAGCTGTCGTGGTTTCTGGTGTGGGGGGAGTGATTGGCATGGGATTCGGAATAGCCTTGGCTTTCAGTGCAGCCACTATTTTCCAATTTCCGTTTGTGGTTTCTCTGTGG
>NZ_JAAHHU010000891.1:0-2011 GCF_010672095.1 Moorena sp. SIO3I6
GTACCCTTCCAAATTCCAGCTTGTTGTCCACCACCCATTGAACCTGGATTTGTCTGTTTGATGTCTCTTTGTTCAGTTGTTGCTGCTTCAGCAATAGCAGCAATAGCTTTAGCTTTTAAGCTTGGGCTTCCAGGGTTTGCCCTACGTGCAGCATAAATTAATTCGTCAACCCAACCATCAGCTTCTGCTGTTTGTATTAATTCAAAAACAATGTCGTTTAAGTTACCTTCTCCAGCAATTGTGTTTAAATTTTGACTTAATTCAAACCATAGCATTTGCTCTAATGATGATTTATTAGGGAAAGCATCAGTAAAAGCCTTTTGTAGTATTTTGCGTTGTTCACCGGATAAGCCCATATTTTTACATATGTTATTAGTTCAGGCAAACATTTCTGAAGGGGTGACGAAACAAGCTAAAATGCTTGGTATGTAAAGGTAGTACCATTTTATGGTAAAAAAAAGGTAGTGGGACTTTAGCAAGGGAGCAGGGAAACAATCCTGTGAACCTCATAGTTATGAAAAAGGCTCACTAGGAAAACTTCAGTCGTGAAAGGATATACTTCACTACTCTTTCCCATCGCTTACTGGACATGCCAGCTTTTTTGATATTTTCAGGTGTTATTTCTTCCCCCATCACGAACATCTGGTAGAGGAGGAGGATGCGTTCGCGTAGCGTGGCCTAAAGGCCAATCGCAAAACTCCTGAACCCTTATCCCTTGGTCACTTCAGGTGCTGGAGGAGCTAATCCGGATCACTTAACAAAAATTTAAATGTCATGGTTTTCCCATAACCATAAGCTGTTCCCATAGGGTGCGCGTAGCGCATTAGCTGATAGCTTACCCCTTAAATTATCCTTAATCCTTATAGACTAATGAATTTAGCTGTAATCAAGTCCCGTCGGACATTGATAACCTTAACAGTTACAGTTGCCATTGTATTGATTTCACTCAAAGCAGCAAGTGCAATACCATTGTTTGGTGCCGGTGCTTCATTTCCCGAACCCCTTTACCAGCGTTACTTTTCTCAATACCAACAAGAAACCAGCGTTAATGTAAGTTACAGTACGATTGGCAGTGTTACTGGCATTGAGCAATTCATTAACGAGTCTGTTGATTTCGCTGGCACTGATATGCCCCCAACCGATGAGGAGAAAAGTCAGATGAAACGGGGCTTGCAACTGGTGCCCACAGCGGGGGGAGCTGTGTCAGTCATTTACAATCTCCAAGGTGTAGTGAGTTCTGTTAGACTATCTCGCGAGACTCTAGGGAAAATCTTTACTGGTCAAATTGGTAATTGGAAGCAAGTTAACACTTACCTGCCCAGAAGAGACATAAAAGTTGTTGTGCGCTCAGATAGCAGCGGTACTAGTTTCATATTCACCAACTACTTGAGTGCGATTACCAATGGTCTGATCAAACCTAGCCAAAAACCAGATTGGGGCTTCAAGGTCTTCTCAAGCCGTCCTCGAAATGGTGGAGTAGCTGCGGAAGTGCGGCGGATTGACGGTGCCATTGGCTATGTAGAGGCTAATTATGCTCTAGAAAACAACTTTCCTAGCGCTAGGATTGAAAATCAAGAGGGTCGCTATATTAAGCCTAGTCTTGAGCAAGCCAGTAAAGGGCTGCTCAACGTAGAGTTTAACCAAGACTTCACCCTCAAACTTAACGATCCAGCCGATGGTTATCCAATTGTCGGTCTAACTTGGCTGCTACTGTACCAGAAGTACCCCACTCAGGCCAAAGCCCAGGGCATTAAAGATATGGTTAATTGGATTATCACTAAAGGTCAAGACCTCAACGGGGAACTGGGGTACACTCGGATTCCAGAGGATATTGCTCGCCAAGCCATCCAAGCAGTGAATCAAAACATAACCGTTGGCTCATAGGAGTAATATCAAATTCGGTTGAATAACCATACTTCCGTCGTTAGGAGAGCAGAGAACTAGCGATTTAGCACGGTCTTGGGGAGGCAGTGCCTTCAGGCGGGGGTTCCCCCCATCAACAACTGCTATA
>NZ_JAAHHU010000892.1:0-2010 GCF_010672095.1 Moorena sp. SIO3I6
AAGGACTTGATTTCTTGTATGGCTTCTACTCTCGGGAAGAAAGCGCCAAAGACTTTCTTCTCGATTATGGAATTGTGATGCATGAAGATGAGTATGATGGTGATGCTTTCGATGAGGCATTTATTAACTGGAGTTTAGACTATGATCAAATAACCCAGTCTTCTTTTGAGGCTGAGATGTTAGCAAATTTATTCAAAATTTGAGTTATGTCTTCTTATTTTTACCTTTTTTAGCAACCGTTTTTCCTTTTTTGACCACAGGATAGCGAATTCGTTTGTTTCTTTTTTGCCCAGTTTTCCATCCGGTAGATTTTCCACGGGGTTTGGGAGATTGTGCTGGAGTTCCAATCTCCACCAAAAGTCCTAACATCGACTGTGCAACTCGTCCAGGCGTTAGATTCAACTGGGATTTTTGCCAGGGAAGATGGTGTTCTTGTACTATATCTTTGGCTAACCACAGTTGCCAAGTCATCAATGGCATCAAATCACTCCACCTTTCACATTGGTGTGGTGTACTTAAAGCTGGTAATGTCCAATGTAATCTTTGTTTAATAAATCGATACCAATGGTCAACGGCAAAACGCCTCAAATAGTTTTTCCATAGCCTTTCTAGTTGAGGCATTTGTTGGCCAATGAAAACTAACCACAAGGGTTTTTGTAATGAGCCTTTTTTATTTGGGGAAAGTCGCTCAACTAGAATCAGGCTCATGTCTACAGATGGAGAGTTACGAAAATGTAGTTGTAACCATTTTCGGACTTTTATCTCTCCTAGTTTTGGGTCTTCTATCTTAACAGTTTCACTAGGTTCCCACCAGGTGGATTCTTCATTCAACTTAAATTTATCTCCATGTTTTCTGGGTCGCCCTCGACCACTATATTCTCCCGGTTCTCCCCATAAGCAACAATTGGAGCGAATTCTTATTAAGCAATCTGCTTCAATATCGACTGTTTGATTGACCCAAGAAGCATTTCCATATTCACTATCGAGTAAAACTAAAACTGATAGCTTTAACCTTTTTTTTACTTGTTTTAATTGCCAAGCCGCCTTACTAATAGGAGTTTCAAAACTTGTAATTCTTTCATGTCTTAACGGCAGGGCCCAACTCCCTTTTTCTTCTGGTATCCATGCTAAGGTACTATAACTGTGTCCAATCTTGACTTTTTTCCCTGCAGATGGTGAGTGATGATACCCTCGGTCTTTCAAAGTAGGAGAATCTACTCTTGGACTCGATGTATGGTCAATCGCCATAGTTACATATAATGATTCATCCTTATATTTTGGTATTTCTTCGATATACCTCTTCATTAATTTTTGACGATTAGGACGACAATCTTGTAAGGCTTCATAAGCAGAACACCATTTTCTTCTAAATAAAGAAGACAGAGAAAAATCAGCTAAAGAATAAGCCGTTCTGGTAGTTAAGACCGCGTCGATTAAATCGAAAGTTGCATCTTTAGCTAATCCCAGAACATTATAAGTATCAGTTCTGAATTTTTGTAGTCTACTTATGCTAGTATCCATTTGAGGGAGTATCTTTAATGTTTTAGTTTTTCAATTTTCTCCCTTTTTCTTCTTCTAATATCATGAATATTTGTAAACGATAGGACGACCACACTCGTGAGTCAGCCCAGCTTGATTGACCTTGGCTTTTAGGCCACGCTACGGGAATGGTCAGGCTGATCGGAAGCAAGTCTATGTTGCACAACAGATGAACTATGACCATAACAGCAAGCTAAAACCCATGAGAGAGGTGGAAAATTAGTACAAATGTGCTACATAAGTGACATGCTCCCCCCTGATCGCCATAGGCGGTGCCCGAAGCAATTGCACTTCTGGGGAAAGCTTACACAGTCTTGAGAGACCAAAATTAGTCTAAACTCCAGTTACGGATGCGTTTCGGGAAAAGTTTAGCAAGTCGGGGTAGTTGATCAGAAAATTTTTTACCCTATTGACCCACTCATACCACCTTGCTTTCTTGCCATGGTACTTCCTGGGATTGATAGGGGAGAT
>NZ_JAAHHU010000893.1:0-2010 GCF_010672095.1 Moorena sp. SIO3I6
GCTAGGTGGTGCAAAGGTTTTGGGGATTCTTGGTGCTTTGATTGTTCCGCCTTGGGTAGCTGGTGCAGCTCTGGTACTAGAAAATTTGTACTTGAAGCCGAAACTGGAGGCGGAACAAAATGCTGCTGCTATCTCGGCAGCTTCTGAAGCAGACGCCTCGAATGCTCTTTCTTTCAACGGATAGTATGATTACTATACTTTGAGGGATCAGTAATCAGCTATCAGCTATCAGCTATCAGCTATCAGCTATCAGCTATCAGCTATCAGCTATCAGCCATTGGCCACGCTACTTGAGGTGCTTTTGAATAAAATAAGCTGACGGCTGACGGCTGACGGCTGACGGCTGACGGCTGAATGCTTAAGAAAATAGTCAACCAATTACTAATTACCAATTACCAATTAACTGTCTTAAGTAATGCTACAGAGGCTAGAAAGTTAACACTAAAGTACAGTTAACACTAGGCTTCCCTTTCTTTGGCTTCCTATCAGACAGGGCTAAAGCCTCCTGGCTCTAATCTGCAATATTTTTGGTAGCTGATGAATTCCTTCTTTCGCTGCCGATATTGGCTGACGCAAGTAATCTTGGTAGTAATTGGAGCGATTGCGATCGCTTGCTTGATTGCAGCTGCGCCAATTGTGGCTCAGGACAATCTGAATCGGGTAACTATTTTCCTGGATGGGCGTCCGCTGTTTGAGGTAGCACCGGCTGGGTCATTAACTGCTCAACAACGGGCTGATTACGTCAGTGATACCCTCAAGCATATCATCGAGAAAGCACCACCAACCATAGACGTAGAAATCGCTGGGACTGACAATTTACCAGTGATTAAGGTAAATGGTAACCACTTGCTATCGGTAACCTCCAATGACACTTTAACAGGAAGAAGTCCCAAGGAACAAGCCCGATTTTGGCAAACACTGGTACAGAATGCCATGGAACGGGCTTTTCTCGAACGTACCCAGGACTATATCGTGCAAGCGGTATTCCTATCCGTTGGATGTGGGTTATGGGGACTCATCTCTAGTTGGGGAGTAGGCTCGTTGTGGGATCACCAGATTAAATGGCTGTTTCACAAAAAGCTAACTAAGTCAACCCATCGATACCGTCGCCAACCTGCCTTACGTGCTGAAATTGCAGGCGGGACTCTCATACTCCTTTTCCGGGTCACTATCCTAGTATTTACCCTGATTTATACTAGTAACCTATTTCCCCAAACTCGCCAGTTGAGCCGCCAACTTAACGACACATTTGTTCAAAGCTTGACGTGGGAAATCATTTGGGTGGGAGATAAACCCTATTCTGTCTTAGGATTATTAAGCTTGATTGGGTTATTTGCTGCTCTGATACTCCTAGCCAAGGCAGTAAAAAAAGTTTTGCGATCGCGGATTCTTAGCCTCACCAATCTCAGCCGCCCTGCGCAGGAGACTATTGCCCTGATTACCCATTATGCCATACTCTTTATCGGTGTTATTGTCCTATTGCAGTTGTGGGGAATCGACTTTAGTTCTCTAGCTGTATTTGTCGGAGTCTTGGGTGTGGGCATTGGCTTGGGAATCCAGGGAATTGCTAAAGAATGTGTCAGCGGTTTGGTACTCATTTTTGAGCGTCCGATCCAAGTAGGGGACTTTGTGAATGTTGGGGAACTGATGGGAACAGTAGAAAATATTGGTATTCGGAGTACAGAAATCCTGACAATGGATCAAGTTTCAATCATTATCCCCAATTCTCGCTTTCTGGAAGCTGAAGTGGTCAACTGGACTCACAATAATCCAGTATCCCGGTTAAAATTACCCGTAGGGGTGGCCTACGGTTCAGATCCAATTAAAGTCCGTAGTGCTCTGATTGAGGCAGCTTCTCAACATCGAGAAATCTGAGATCAACCAGCCCCTAATGTATTTTTTACTGGATTTGGGGAAAATGCCCTCAAGTTTGAGTTGTTGGTTTGGATTAAAGACCCTCCCAAGCAGTTCCAAATCAAGAGTGAGCTTTACTTTCTGATTGAAGAAATA
>NZ_JAAHHU010000894.1:0-2010 GCF_010672095.1 Moorena sp. SIO3I6
TATGACAAATTACAATCAGGTACTTAATCAAATTCATTCTCTTAGTCTCTCTGACCAACTACGATTACTAGATGAATTAAAAGTCTTAGTTAATCAAGCGATAGAAGTAGAAGGAGATGAAGAAACCATTCCAATCACAGAAATTGTTCAAAGTCAAGAAGCTTGGAAAAATTATCTATCAGGTAACGATAAAGGAATTTCATCTAAAGATTTAAAGCGTAAGTTATTAGGAGATAATTTTGATTGACTATATTCTCTTAAAACAAGCTGAACGCTATTTAATGCGAATGCAAACCGATGATAAAATTCGGATAATTAATGCGTTAGATACCTTAATTTCTAATCCTTCGACGCTGGATATTAAATCCTTAAAAGGTCGTCCTGAATTTCGTTTGCGTGTGGGTAAGTATCGGATATTATTTAGGAAAGATCAAGAAAAGGAAGTTTATATTATCACTGCAATTGGTTCTCGTGGAGATGTTTATAAGTAAATGCGATCGCGTACTCCCGAGCATTCTGTAGGGTGGGCATTGCCGGTTTACTTACCCAAATCCTGCCCAAATTCATCTGAGCAATGCCCACCAACGTGCGCTACCCATGGCCGGTTTCTGAACCAATGCCCACCCTAGGATTCTCTCGGCAATACCTAGCAAAAAGCAACGGCGAGTCCCATTGAGGAATAGGCTCGCCGTTGGTGGATATGGGTTAGAAGTGGAGTATTGAGGGTTGAGTTGCCAGGAGAAGGTAACGGAGCGATCGCCCCGTTACCTTTCTACCCTACGGCAAAGGTTTTCCTTCCTTAATTACCAATAATTATCATTCTCTTTGTAGAATGTTTTATTTTTTGGAAGTCCGATACTTTTTAGCTACCAAAATCTACTTTGCAGATTAAAGCCCACTAATGCAAGCTGCTCTCGCAGCCAGGGGGTATCTCCCAAGGCCAAGATCGGTTTTGTTCCGCTCAAGGCGCATAAATCTGTGTTTAATAGAAAACGCAACCACTATCATGGTTTGCTTTGGTTTTCGGCTTCAATTCAAGTTACAGAATGTTTTCAATGACACTAGATTAATAATCAAAGTCTAACATATTTTTGTAGATACTGCAAGATATTTGTAGAAAATCGTCAACAGTGGCTAGCCTCATGGGTTTACATAAGCTTGCTGTGATGGTACTATAGTTCATTTGTTCTGCAACGCAAGACCTGCTCCCCCCAGTTCCTAATTTTTAGTTGGAACAAGTTTATTATTACAGGGTAAGCGCATATAATTTTGTATAAAAACATACAGATTAATTTCTGAATATATGTTTATGTGCCAGTTTGAGCATTCTGTAGGGTGGGCATTGCCGGTTTACTTACCCAAATCCTGCCCAAATTTATCTGAGCAATGCCCACCAACCAGGGTACCCATGGCCGGTTTCTGAACCAATGCCCACTACGATTATTCTGGATTGGTGGGCATTGCCCATGTATAGCAGAAGTCAGAAGTTAGAAGTCAGAAGTCAGAAGTAAAACTCTTGCGCTTACTTAGGTTTGAGACTTTTGTCATGTCCGCGCCTGCCCTGGCGACTGCTATAATTGCTCGGCGTTCAATCATGATTTTGATCAGCAATGCCCACCCTACGATTCATTTGCACCATTGTGATTAATCGTCAGTGGGCAGTGGATTGGTGGGCATTGCCCATGTAATTGCTCGGCGTTCAATCATGATCTTTATCAGCAATGCCCACCCTACTTGGTCTATTCCCTATTCCCTATTCCCTACAAAAATCATGAGCCTTATTGTTAATCTTATCAAGAATATCAGTTACCTCAGCTGGAGGATTAGGCATCCGATAAATTTCCCGTAATGCATCTGACCAAAGTTGTTTGTTGATGAAATAGTTAATTCGTTCCAGAGCAATCTGATCAGCACTCGCATCTTGAGCTTTCAGCTTACTTTCTAATGCAGTTAAGTCAGCGGTGACTTGATTACGCTTTTCGTCATTCATTAAACGAAAACTTTTCTTAG
>NZ_JAAHHU010000895.1:0-2004 GCF_010672095.1 Moorena sp. SIO3I6
CCTGTAGGCTTGAGTGAAACTTTATAATAGCTTTGCTTAAATTGGCTAAACAAGTAGTTTGGCTAAATGCCAGTATAGTGTTGGGACAAGTATAGGACAAATTAATGGCTCAGGAAAGAACTTTACCTAAAGTAGAGGATTACATACCAATTACTAGCGCAGAAGGATTACTACTTTACGAGGATATGGTGCTCGGGCGCTTTTTTGAGGACAAATGTGCTGAAATGTACTATCGGGGCAAAATGTTTGGTTTTGTCCACCTCTACAACGGTCAAGAGGCAGTGTCAACAGGAGTCATCAAGGCGTTGCGTAATGGTGAAGACTTTGTTAGTAGCACCTATCGTGACCACGTCCATGCCTTAAGTGCAGGAGTGCCAGCACGGGAAGTGATGGCAGAGTTATTTGGCAAAGCAACAGGCTGCAGCAAGGGACGCGGTGGTTCAATGCATATGTTCTCACAAGAACATAATCTCCTAGGAGGTTATGCCTTTGTAGCTGAGGGAATTCCTGTTGCCACCGGTAGTGCTTTCCAAAGTAAATACCGTCGCGAAGCCTTGGGGGATGAGAGTGCTGATCAAGTCACCGTTTGCTTTTTTGGTGATGGAGCTTGCAATAATGGTCAGTTCTTTGAATGTTTGAATATGGCAGCCCTTTGGAAACTGCCCGTTATCTATGTGGTGGAAAACAACAAGTGGGCAATTGGGATGGCTCATGAACGGGCAACATCCCAGCCAGAAATTTATAAAAAAGCCAGTGTATTTGGCATGGCTGGAGTAGAAGTCGATGGGATGGATGTAATGGCTGTCAGAACTGTTGCCCAAGAAGCGATCGCTCGGGCTCGTGCAGGAGAAGGCCCAACCCTAATTGAAGCCCTGACCTACCGCTTCCGAGGTCACTCTCTGGCTGACCCCGATGAACTCCGCTCCAAAGAAGAGAAGGAATTCTGGTTAACTCGCGATCCCATTAAAAAGATGGCAAGTTACCTGACAGAAAATAATCTAGCTACTGCCGAAGAACTCAAAGCCATTGAGAGCAAAATCCAGGACGTCATTAATGATGCAGTTGAGTTTGCCCAAGCCAGTCCTGAACCTGACCCTAGCGAACTACATCGCTATGTTTTTGCTGAGGATTAGTTAACTGAAGTAGCAAGTGTGAACTATGAAATACTTCACACTTTCTTAGTCACGGTCTCAATCCTAGGAGTGCCATCGGCTTGTACCCAGGCAATGTAGGTGATACCGTGACCCAGGGCGTATTCTCTAATTTGTGCTGGTGAGCGTCCCCCTAAATCCATCTCTACCCTGACCAAATGCTCAGAATCTCTAAGTTTCTGGGCATAGGTAAAAGCCACTGCCTCAGCCTCGGGAAATTCTGGCACCACTAACCAATCACTAGCTGGTGTCTGGGTGGGTAATTGATTACTGGAAAGTAAGACATAATGAAGGTCTTCTAGGTTGAGGCAAAAACCAATTCCAGGGTAGGCTTCTCCTTGAGGATGATATAGACTCAGCAATTGATCGTAGCGCCCTCCCTGACCTAAAACTCGGCTAGAGCCCTCGCTACTACTGACTACTTCAAAGACAATACCAGTGTAATAGTCAAAGGTTTGTACTAAGGTCAAGTCGAGAACGATCGGTAAGGGGCTAGGGGAACTACTATTTAAAAGTTCCACCAGGGATTTGAGATTGGTCACAATCTCGTGTTCCGACGAGTCTAAATCAAAACTAGCAACCTTTTGCAAAACATCAGCAGGGTCTCCCCTTAGGTCAAAAAGAAACAATGCTCGTTCCCGTAATTCTGGGGATAGGGGTAATGTTTCTAGGGTAACCCGGTCAAGATAGGCAATGGCTTTACGAACCTTTTCTTGCATAGGTTTAGGGAAGGGAGACAAAAGCGATCGCGTTAGCCGAGCTTCCCCCAAAATCAGGTGCCACTGCTGCAACCCTAAATTATTAAGACAATCGGCTAGCAACAGCAGAATTTCCCCATCTGCCAACAGCCCAC
>NZ_JAAHHU010000896.1:0-2001 GCF_010672095.1 Moorena sp. SIO3I6
GGGAGTAGGGAGTAGGGAGTAGGGAGTAGGGAGTAGGGGGTAGGGGGGTAGGGAGTAGGGAGTAGGGAGTAGGGAGTAGGGAGTAGGGAGTAGGGAGTAGGGAGTAGGGAGTAGGGAGTAGGGAGTAGGGAGTAGAAAATTGAATCTACCTCATAAGTATGATCAACATAACTATGATTAACGCTATAGTCGATTTTATTCATTGTTTCATTCAAGCTTATTAATTAATAAGCTTGGATTCCAAGTTTACCATTGACAATTAACAAGCAAGCCATCCAAACTAACCAATTAATAATCCCTACTCCCCAATTAAGTCAATCACTGCATTCAACAACGAATCATCATGAAAACTACTCTTGGTTAGATAATAATCTGCTCCAGCTTGCAAACCTTGAATACGGTCTTGTTCCCGGTCTTTATAGGAAATAATAATCACAGGGATTGATTTTAATTTATAATGGCTTTTAATATGGCTGACTAGCTCAATGCCGTTCATGCGGGGCATATCAATATCACTGATCACTAAATCATAAGGGTTGGTGCGAACAGCGTTCCAACCATCCATGCCATTAACAGCTATTTCCACCTCATAACCTTGGTTTTCCAGTAACTTACGTTCCATTTGCCGCACGGTAATGGAATCATCAACTACTAGAATTCGTTTTGGCTGTTGGATATCAGTATCATCATTACCACTGACTTGGTTCAACTGGCGGTTATTGAGTAGATTATCAATGGAGCGCACTAAATCTGACACATCCACAATTAGAATCGGGGAACCGTCTCCCATCAAAGCAGCAGCATTGATATCCTGAACTTTGCCCAGCCTCGGATCTAATGGTCGAACCACCAAATCCCGTTCACCTAAAAATTTATCAACTACTAATCCAAAACGGTTCGATTGGTCACTGATGATCACGACTGGTAGGGTTTCAGATTTGATATAAGAGTCATCTAACTCCAACACTTGATGGGCAGCTACCAGTCCAATATTTTCATCATTAAGGGTAAAATATTGCCGGTTTTCTACTACAAAAATTTCATTTTTATCTACCATGACAATTTTGTCAATTCGTGCTAACGGGAACGCATAAGGTTCACCATATATATCCACTAATAGGGTACGAATAACTGATAGAGTCAGAGGCAATTGGAAGTGGAAACTGGTTCCTTGCCCTAGCTTAGAGGTAGCTCGCAGGGTGCCACCTACCTCTTGTGCCATACTCTTGGCAATATCTAAACCAACGCCACGACCAGAAATTTCGGTTACCTGCTTAGCAGTAGAAAATCCCGGCAAAAATAGAAACTCCATCAGCTCATGTTCAGCTAGCTGGCTTGCCATCTCTGGGGTGATCATTTTTTTGCGGACAATTTTTTCCCGCAATTTCTCTGGATCTATGCCTTTGCCATCGTCAGCAACAGTAATCGATAACATCCCACCACGATGAACGGCTTCCAGTCGCACTGTGCCTTGGGCTGGTTTCCCCATTGCTACACGCTCTTGGGGAGGTTCAATACCATGGTCTACAGAGTTACGCAAAATATGAGTCAGTGGTGCTTCTAGTTTCTGTAAAATATCTCGATCTACTGCCGTAGATTTGCCGGTAATTTCTAATTTAACTTGTTTATTCAGCTTTCTGGCTATATCCCGAATCATCCGAGGAAAACTATGTACCCCATCCGCAAAAGGACGCATATGAGACGCAATCACTTCTCGGTAAAGACGATCCGAAAGATTAGCAGTGCGACGAGCATACAGTTCCAGTTCACTCATGCGATCGCCCAAAATTTCCCGACATTCCTGTTCCTTTTGTCGAGCAACTTTCAGATATTCCTCCCCCACTTGATTGACCTGGGATATTGCTAAAGAATTCGGCTTTGTTGCATAAAGAGTATGAGTTGAGTGAGATAATCTATAGAGAGAAAAATAGAGCTTCCCCTTAGCCATGACAGAAGCAACCGCCAAGACCAAATATAAGATATTGAATTGGAGTAAGTACA
>NZ_JAAHHU010000897.1:0-2000 GCF_010672095.1 Moorena sp. SIO3I6
CCCTAGATCATAAACGCCGAACCGGTGCAAGACCACTCAATTAGTTGACTTTGGTCAGTTCAGAGGATAATCAAGTTTTAGGGAGTGTTAGAGCATTTTGAGGGTCGATTTAGATGCGATTACCCTGGTTACCGGCAATAGTAACATGGGCATCACTGGCTCCAGCCATGGCATAGATTTCTCCATCACTATACTCGTGTTTGATGGGACTTTCTTCTTCTTGAGATAGATAGTCTTCTTGGGAAATGTAATTTGTAATTTTATCAGCAATCATGATGGGTTCAAGATAGTGACTCTATTAGTATAGAACAAATGGAATAGGGAATAGGGAGTAGGGAGTAGGGAGTAGCGATGCAGCGCGGTCTTGGGGAGGCAGCGCGGTCTTGGGGGTTCCCCCGGAGACGAAACCTGATTACGTTGAGCCTTTATGGTTGGTAGGCTCTGCAGAAAAGGGTTAAAACTTATTGATTAAGGCGAGCCTGTCTTACGGTAACTTCGGCGTAGCCGACGCTTCGCGAACAAACCATGAGCGACTGCCGTGGTTTCCCCCATGAGCGACTGCATCAAGACGGGAGTAGGAAATATGGAGTAGGTATTAGGGCACAAAAATTATCAGAATTACTACACGGATTAATCAAAATATTTTGGGATTAATTTGAGTTTGTTTATGTCTACATTGCAACGGTTATTAATACACATTATACTTGGCTATATATAAGTAAAATGCTGTGGGATTGCTTACGGAATTTGTTATAATTATAACTAGGATTATAACAGTTTAACGATGACACTAACTACCGATCCAGAACCGAACCACAATCAATATCCAGAACCGACATTAACTGATGTAATCCGAAAACTTGATGAGCTTTCAGATGAAGTGAAAAAGTTTGATGAAAGATTTAGCAATTACCAACAAGCCACACAATGGGTGATTCAGTTAGCTTTTGGCTTAATTGCGAGTGCTACTGTTATCGTGATTGTGAGCAATGTTTTAAACTAACTCAATAGTTAATTTTTGATTTTATCGCCATTTTCAACCCTTACTGCCGAGGAATTTTACCTTAACCAAGGGGATAGCTTTCATGGAAAACGCGTTCGCGTAGCGTGGCCTACGGCCAATCGCGTAGCATCTCCCTAGGAGAATCGCGTCGCGTCTCCCGATGGAGTATCCCGTAGTTTATGTCTGGTGGGCAGTGGAGCACACAGATTTACCAAACTTACCAATCCCTTTAGCCACTGCCCACCCTACGATTCTCACTGGCGTTGGTCTTGACCGTGCGATTGCCCCTCATTAAGGTGGAATCAAAGTACAGACACACTTCCGGTACACCTTCACAACAGGAGGTTACGGCACCACAGACGTTTTGGAGTGCATCGGTGTTGAAGCGTACAGTATAGGAGGAGTCCGCTTTCTCTACAAATAGTGGCAGTTGGGAGCCAGTCACAACCAACGGCTTGCTCAACAAAGCGTTATAGTGGCCATCCTTATCCAGCCCGGTCATCAAAAACGACAGTATGGAAGCAGTCCAGGCCATGGTGTCCGTGCCATGGAGCACAATAAAAGACCAGCCCTTTCAACGTGTACAAATGTACTATAGGAATCAATCATCATTTGTTTTTTTTCAACTCAGAGCGAAGCTGATTCTATTCCCTGTTGGAACAGACTAGGGGAAAGCGGGATAAGTTAAGGCGATCGACAAGGGTCGGTGTTGGGGGAACCCCTTTGGGGATCTGTGCGAGTACAGGACAGGATTCCCTTTTGCTGTGCGGGGAGATAATATCAGACTGGGTCTGACCCGATAGATCAACACAGGAAAACATTAATGCTACCCTTGTATTTTTTCCCAATTTGTAAGCGCTTGCCCAGTCACCGTCATGGCCAGAGGGTTAATGGAACGAGTGAATGCTTCCGAAGCGTAAGGATAGTTTATTTGATTTGTATGCGCAGAATCAGTAACATCCGCGAGTTACTTTTTTCTTCCCAGGTAGATTTGATA
>NZ_JAAHHU010000898.1:0-1994 GCF_010672095.1 Moorena sp. SIO3I6
TCATTCTCCTTTAAAAACTGATGCGCTATACTTTTCCCAAGTTCGCAATCCCCCGAGAATTTCTGCTAGAGACATCAATACCCTCAAACGGATATACCAACAGCCAACTCGCTTGGGATGGCCTTTGATTAAGATAAAAGGTAAAAGGTAAAAGGCTTGCATCCATAGGACAAGCCCCAGCTAATATCAAGTCAGGTTGAATACCCATAATTAGAGGGAGGGTGGGACCCACCCCTAACCCCCTCACAAGGGTAGGTTTTTTACAAAGGGGGGAGTAAGGACTCACGGATCAGCTATAGAGTAGATCAAGCAGCAACTGTGTATGACGTTTGAGGGATGAAGCTGAATCGACATTTGAAACAATGGAAAAAAATAGTCAGCCTCCGGTTTCCCAAACTGAGTTTACCTCAAGTATCAGGACTGGCAAGCTGGAGTTTTGGAATGGTAATGACTAGATCAAGTAGTTTGACGAAAGTATCGAGTTTGATTGCCAAAATTAACCAAGAAAAAGAAAACACAGTTCGCCAAAGACTGAAAGAGTGGTATCTCGAAGCGGAAGCGAAATCGGGAAAAAAGCGAGCAGAGATCGTGGTCATTGACTGCTTTGCGGATTTATTGAAATGGATAATTGATTTATGGCCATCGGAGTGTAAGCAGCTAGCACTAGCCCTAGATGCGACCACATTAAAACAGAATTTTACGGTGTTATCGATCCATGTTCTGTACCGTGGCTGTGGGATTCCGATCGCTTGGAAGGTGGTCAAAGCTACTCAAAAAGGGAGTTGGCGGCCTCATTGGCAGCAACTATTTCAATCTCTAGTTGATGTAGTACCAACACAAATGGAAGTAATTGTCTTTGCCGATCGAGGGCTATATGCTGATTGGTTGTATAAGTTAATTAGGGAATTACATTGGCATCCCTTTTTGCGCATCAACCATCAAGGGCAATTTCGCTGTGAGTCGGAATTCGTATGGA
Organism: Moorena sp. SIO3I6; assembly: GCF_010672095.1. Taxonomy (NCBI): domain Bacteria; kingdom Bacillati; phylum Cyanobacteriota; class Cyanophyceae; order Coleofasciculales; family Coleofasciculaceae; genus Moorena; species Moorena sp. SIO3I6. The sequence continues at coordinate 977 of NZ_JAAHHU010000898.1, forward strand.
AATCTTTAGCTTCAATTTTACCTCATCCCGGCACCAGTTTCTCTGCTAAAATCACCTGTTTTAAAACTAATCCGATTGAGTGTACTTTGTCTGCTCGATGGGATCATGGCTATCAAGACCCAAGGTTCACTCATTACTGATTTGAGTCCTACTCAGGGCGATGCGAGTTGGTATGGTCTTCGTGGTTGGATTGAATGTTCCTACCGAGACCTTAAAAGTGATGGTTGGCAGTGGCAGAAGACTCGCTTAACTAATCCCGAGCGAGCAGAACGTCAATGGCTGGCCATGGCTGTTGCTCTTCTATGGACTCTGAGTCAAGATCTAGAAGATGAGCAGGCATTATTGGAGTTACAACAGCCTATTCCTCAGACACAGATACAAGAAGCACAAAGAAAATCTGTATCCTCAACTAATGTCAATCATCGTGCTGTTCGTCAACTTTCCAGTTTCGTTAATGGTTTGTTAACAATACTGGAGCATTTACTCAATGATTTGCCTATTACTATCGGTTGTCTGAAACCTTGGCCTATTGGCCACGCTACGCGAACGATCTTCAAGACTTTTCACTCTTCATTCTCTCCTAACTCTTCTTAATTGTAAAAAACCTACCCCTGTGAGCACCCCACACCCCACACCCTACTCCCTACTCCCTACTCCCTCGTTAACGCTTCACAAAGAACCTGATCATACTGTTTAGCAATCACCTCAGGAGTAAAATTCTCTAATAAATACTCACGACCAGCCTGACCTAGGGACTTGACTAACGCCTGATTAGCGGCCAGAGAGCGGATATAGTCAGCCAGACCTTGGCTGTCTCCATTCACGAAGCTGGCACCGCACTTAGCCTTGGCGATCAGCTCAGTTAAGTATGCCTCCCGAGAGCAAATCACCATCACCGGAACCCCAGCCGCTAACGCAGAGTAGAGTTTGCTAGGAGCCACTAAGGTTTCCATACCAGGCATCACACTGACTAAGGAGAGATCGCAAGCGGTTAAGGAGTAGGGCAGCACCTCTTTGT
>NZ_JAAHHU010000899.1:0-1993 GCF_010672095.1 Moorena sp. SIO3I6
GACTTCAATCGGTCCAACTAGAGAAATAATAGCGTGAAGATTCCAACGAGCTCGACTCATTGCCCAAATTAATTTGATGGGCTTTTTTAAAAACTCGGCTGATACGAGTTGCCACTGGAGATTTTTAGTGTTTTTTTTGGAGGTAAAGTATCCCCCTATGGTTTGCATCACAAATCTTAGGATGCGGGAAAAGATGAAAGAGAGTATGGATAAGGGGATTTCCCAGAAAAGCTCTAAATTAGTCATTTGTTTGTATAGGGGAGGGAACAGGGAACAGGGAACAGGGAACAGGGAACATTGGGAAAGAGCTCAGAAGATTTTTTGGTGTTATTATGAATCAGTATTTGGTTTCATGAACTAGTTGGTTTGGCTAGTTGGTTTGGCTATATTTGGTAATTGGTATTGTTAATTTTCCCTGTTACCTTTTCCCTTTTACTTGTTACCTTGTCACTTTTTAATTTTTAAGATTTAATTTTTGGTTGGCGATAATTGCAACTATAGGATCTGGTGCATCAACATGGAGGTTATGTCCTCCTGATAGTGTTACTGTTTGAGCGTGAGGTATTGCAGCTTGTTGCAAAGCTATGTCTTCGGCTCGGTTAAAGTTACTATTATTGCCATAAACTAAAGTAGTAGGAGCTTTAATTTGATTCAGTAACTGTGTGTATTTATCCCGATTAAAAGCTGTTCCACTTAAACCAATTCCCGTACGAATTTGCAGTCTTGGATCCCAGCGCCAACGTACACCACCCTCACCAGGTTCCGTAAGTCGCTCAGCATGTTTTAAAGCTAATTCTTCAGAGAGGTTGGGGGTTAAGCGGCGCAGACGATTAGCAGCAGCTTGGATATCCTCAAAGACTTGGTGTTGGGGTGGGGATGCTAGATAATCTAAATGAGTTGCTAACTGTTGAGCCGTTTCATCCTCCTTCCCTTCCCCTGGTAGCACTGGCTCCAGCAATAGTAAGGATTTGACCTTTTCCGGTCTGACACTGGCAAAGGTGGCAGCAACTACAGCGCCCATGGAATGACCGACTAGAATAAATGGCTGGTCTGTCAGTGGATTTGGGTTAGGCTCTGCCGCGCCAAAAGCGATCGCATCTAAATCCCCTAAGTAGTCAATTAATTGATAAGACCCTCCCATACCTACATGCTGGGAAAGTCCATGGCCTCGCTGGTCAGGTGCAACGACTCGATATCCCATACTTGCTAAGGGACGGGCAATTTCTTCCCAAGCCGCTCCATGTTCTAAAACACCATGGATACATAGGATTAAATCTCCATCGACTGGACCCCAACTACACAGACAAAGCTGTAAACCCCGCACGTCTAGATAAGACTCCTGCATCGGTTCAAGTTGTTCGGGTAGCGTGGCCTTTTGGCCAAGGTTAGCTGGTTGGGCTGAAGGTTCAAGCAGTAACGGCAATTGATAATCCAACCGTGTCGCTACCTCTTCCGCAAAATTCCCCAAAGGCCGGGGCAACTGGATTTGCCGCCAAACCTCTCCCAAAGCCGAATCAATTTGGTTATGGTTGCGGAAATTGGGGTCATCCACCGGTAGGGATTGGGGATGAACTCCATCCGTCATCCGCTGGCCTTGATAGGGTTCTAAAACCGCCTCATCAAAAGGAATATCCAGAAACTCACACAACCTTGCCATGACCAAAGCAGGTTGCTTTACTAGTTCCTCGTAATACACTAAATGATGATTAGATGGTGCAATTTCCTCGCAGAAGTCTAGGATATTACGGTTACAGGTTGTCCAAACTTCCTCTGCTAGCCAATAAGGGTCTACCTGATCAATACCAAAGATTTTATCCATCCGATTTTTCACGAAGGAATCAATTACGGCATAGGGATGACGTACTAGATGAATATACTTGGCTTCTTCAAATAAATTTTCCGCGTGCCTTAGGGTTTCAATACTGCCAGCATAGGTAGGAGACTTATCCACAAGCATACGTTTACCCGTTAGTTCCTGTAACCTGCCATAAAA
>NZ_JAAHHU010000009.1:0-123223 GCF_010672095.1 Moorena sp. SIO3I6
GAAAAAGGTGAAGGATCGTCTAGAGCAGGAATTTTCCCAAGTAGAGCGTTCTCTCAAACGGGGCGCTTAAGCTGTCGATACCTCGCCTATTGTAGGCGAGGCATAACCTGGGTTAACAAAAAAACTGCGAGTAGAAACCTGTCCTATCTTCAGGTTTCTTGAGAACATCCCAGGTAAGGGAGGGTAGGATTATCGATGATCTCAAAGTTTTGGCCAATTTTTTGATCTGCTCTCCCCCTAACTCTCATTATAAGTAAGAATTTTCCGGAACAGTAGGTAAGAGAGCTGAAAACAGTTAAAGATAATGCCAGCCGAAGCGCGGTTAGGGGTTAGACTAATGATTATATGGTTTATCACTACTACTAGGGCTTTAGTTAGCTAATAATCGACAATAATCAAACTTGCTTGACAAATTTAATGATATATGCATCAAATAAAACGATATAGATTTACCTCTGACCCCTCCCTTGGTGTTTCCCTTTCTATCCCTAAACCATATAATAACTAGCTAAAGCTAATTTTACCAAAAATCCCAGTTAAAAACCCCTGTGCAATAACGGCGGGGATGAAAACGAGTTAGTGACTTGCTGACCCTCTCGTAGTATCCGTTTAGAATCCCTGATGCTGCACCTGGGGCAGATTTCAAAAATATTGAACCAATCGGGGATGAGTTAGCTGGCTTTTGGCTAACTTTCTGTTCTTTTGTAGTGTTTCTAGGAATGTATAACAGTTTTGTTAAACGGAGGCAACACCGGCAAGGTCTACATCGTAGCTTGATTGCCGCCTTTGCAGTAGGAAGTAGTCTGTTGAGTCAGTGTTGGTTGGTACCAACCGCTGAGGCAAAAACAAAAGCTTATTGCCACTTTACTCAGGAAGCGATCGCTCAAAAAGAAAGCTTAAGAGTTAATTCCTTAAAGGACAACTCAAACTCTAAAATCAGCTACCAAACCATTATCCAGGAACACGCCAGTTTCTTACAGCAGTGTCGTTCCCAAACCTGGCCGAAGAATCAAGCCATTTGGGTGCGCTTATATCCCTGTGATGCTCGTCCTGGAGCCCTTGAGGAAACCCTCGACCGTATTGTTAACCAAGGCTACAATCAGGTCTACGTTGAAGTATTTTACGATGGTCGCGTTCTTTTACCAAAGGCAGATAATCGTACTCCTTGGCCGTCAGTCATACAACAACCGGGGAATGAGAACGTAGATTTATTAGCCCAGGCGATTCAAAAAGGTCGTGAGCGGGGTTTGCAGGTATATGCCTGGATGTTTACCATGAATTTTGGTTATACCTACGGTCATCGTGCCGAGCGGCAACAGATTCTTGCCCGCAATGGTCGGGGAGAGACCAGTTTGTCGGTAGTTAAGAATGGCTCTCAAGTATTTATCGACCCTTATAATCGACAAGCCCAGGTAGACTACTATGAGATGCTTAAGGGTGTATTAAAGCGACGCCCCGATGGGATTTTATTCGACTACATTCGCTATCCCCGTGGTTCAGGTTCCCAGTCTGTGGCCAGCAGTGTCAAGGATCTTTGGATTTACAGTGATGCAGCTAAGCAAGCCCTGTATCAACGGGCTGGTAACAATCAAGGTAAGGAGCTAATTCGGCGCTATCTGAGTAAGGGTTCCATTAGTACTAGGGATATAAAAGCTGTCAAAAAGCTCTACCCTGATGAAAAAACTCCCCTGTGGCAAGGTCGCACTCCTTCCCCAAGAGAGAGTACTCGAACTATACAATGGCAGTTGTGGCAACTCAGTGTTGCTCACGCTGCCCAAGGGATATTAGACTTTCTCAAATTAGGTGAATTGGCAGCAGAGCGAGCTGGGGTACAAGCCGGTGCAGTGTTTTTCCCTGATGGCAACCAAGTTGTAGGTCGCATGGGTTATGATTCGAGACTACAGCCTTGGGAACATTTTCCCCGTTCCCTGGAATGGCATCCCATGTCTTATGGTGTTTGTGGTCACACCGGTTGTATTGCCAATTTAGTCAAACGGGTGTTTAAGTGGGCATCGTCGGAAACAGACGTAAAACCAGCATTAGCAGGAACTTGGGGAAGATCCATAAAAAATCGTCCTTCCCTAGAAAACCAGATGCAGGCATTGCGCCGAGTGACACCACAAATTAACTCAGTCAGCCATTTTGCTTTCTCTTGGCAAAATCCAGAATTTGACCGCGAGCGAAAGTTTTGCAGATTATAGCAGTTCGACCTTGACTGAGGTACTTATGACCTGAGGGGAGTAGGGAGTAGGGAGTAGGGAGTAGGTTTTTTAGATCAGGGTCAAACCCAACCCCAACCCCCTCATGAAGCTGCTGCATCGCTTCGACACACCCTACACCCCATACTCACGTCTTTGTTAAAAACCTACCCTTATCAGCCCCCTCGACCTCTGATTAAGATTGGCCTAATGGGGATAGTTCTGATTAAGCAGTTACTAACTGGGGTTCAGGACGCTTGCTGTTACGAATACCGCTAATGGCCTCTGCGTAATCTGGTGCCTTGAATACAGCTGAGCCAGCCACAATCGCATTCGCTCCGGCTTCTAGCACTTCCCAGGTATTGTTCACCTTGAGTCCCCCATCAACTTCAATCCAGGGAGAAAGACCACGCTCATCACACATCTGACGCAGTTTGCGGATTTTTGGCACAACTTCTTTGATAAAGCTTTGACCACCAAAGCCAGGATTGACGCTCATAATCAGGATCAAGTCACAGACTTCTAGGACGTACTCAATTAAATCCAAGGATGAGGAGGGGTTAAGTACAACACCTGCTTGCTTACCCAATTCTTTAATCTGACAGAGAGTGCGGTGCAGATGGGGTGAAGCGTTGTGTTCAGCATGAACGGATATTATATCAGCCCCTGCCTTAGCAAAGTCTGCGACATACTTTTCTGGTTCCACAATCATCAAGTGGACATCCAGTGGCTTTTCGGTAATCGGGCGAATGGCTTTAACAACTAGAGGACCAATGGTGATGTTAGGGACAAATCTACCATCCATTACATCAACATGAATCCAATCAGCCCCTGCGGCATCCACAGCCTTAATTTCTTCTCCCAGTCGGCTAAAATCAGCTGACAGGATAGAAGGGGCAATAACAACTTGGTTTTCGGATAGGGTGTTGCTCATGATTGGAGGTGTTCTCCTGGAAGCTTATTTTTTAGTATTTTAACAAAATCTTTAGATTTTCCCTAACCAGTTGTTGTGGTGCTGACCTACTTAGTGAGCACTGGTCACCAGACCAGTTGGCTATAAATCAGCCCATACCTACGGATGCTCACCCCTAGCAGGTCATGATGAAACTTTTGATAACATGGGCAACAGTTAGTCAGTCTGTCATCTTATGCAGCTGCCTTGCTCAAACGATAGAATATCCTGCTTTAATAGAATTTTGGAGGAAATATGGCGTCAAATCCCCAAGCATCTGCATATACTCAGAGCAGCACCAATGAAACTACCCTTGAGGATGAAAAACAGCTGAAAGTAGACCTCAAAGTTGACAAACCTGGTGCTATAGCCAAACTCACTGCTCCTGAGCCAGGACTGACCCAACCGTGGCAGGAATGGTTGCAAACTCTTACAGAAATTTTGTCACAATTGCCGGAATATATCGGCGGATTTGTTAGCAATTACCAAAAACCCTTGCTTACCGTTGGTCTTTTGCTGGCTGGGTTCATTACTGTTAAGGTCACGTTGGCGGTGCTGGATGCAATTAACGATATTCCCCTGATGGCACCGTTGTTTGAATTAGTGGGTATTGGCTATACAATCTGGTTTGTAGCTCGTTATCTACTCAAAGTCGAAACACGCCAAGAATTATCAGGGGAGATTCAATCCCTTAAAGGTCAGTTTATAGCTAAAAAGTGATATCTAGTTTGGTGGCATTAGCCCTTGTCAGGTGAGGAGTATAAAAAATAGGGCATGGACAATTGTCTCAATTGCTTTCCATGCCCTATTCCAGTAAATTAGTTTGACTAAATTAGTTTGACACTCCCCGGCCTAAAGGCGCGAGGATTATTTAGAGGAGGTACCCTTTTGGGGCATTGCTCGTAACAACTACCAACATGGGGTTGATAGTCCACTTGGCGGTGCCAATTGCCTCTACTCTCTCCGACAGAAATGTCATTGAGTCTACTTTTTTTTGAAGTACTTTGATTCGCTTTCCGAAAAGACTCTTGCGTGGCATTGGGCTGGAATTGGAGTCTTAGACCGAGTCCCCATTTCGAGTAACTACCATTTAACCAAGGCGTCCCACTGCTGGGTTTCACCCTTCCTTTTCGCTTGATTGCGTTTTATGAAATTATAGCACAAAGCCGTCCTAGAAGGACGGGGTTTCAGACCCATTTTTTTTTGATGACAGTAAATTAGTGTTTTTTTGCTGTAGCTCCTTGTAGCTATACTAATTAATACCTATCACTTATTGATCAATAATTAGCGGGATTGATTGGATAATAAAATTCAAACCTCAACTTGCTGAAGCACTGCGCAGGGCTTGAGCTGCTAGATAGAGTTTGTTCCATTCACCCATCACCTGGTTAGTTCTCCAGTTAAGATCGTTAGCGATCGCTTCGAAGGTATGACCAGCTTTCATCTTATCCAGCAACTGCTGTTGTTCAGGGGTCAGTTTTTGCTGATATTCTTGCCATTGCCTTGGGGTTAGTCCAAACCTGTGCTCAGTGTAGGATGTTTCCAGCCAACTGGCTACTAAGTCTGGCTGGCCTTTTACCCCATTGATGGAAAAGACACGAATGGCATGGTAGCTAATTTTTTCCCGTAGACGATAGACCTTCTTGATCGGCCAATTTAGGCGACGAGCGATCGCCTCTTGAGATTGACCTTGCAAGTAAAGTCGCAGCCAAAGGGCCGCCTCAGACCCTAAGTTTTTCTCTAAGTAAGCCTCAAATTCCTTAGATACGGACATCCTTAGGCTTTGTTTGTCTTCCCAAGCCTGCTTATGTTGATAATTAGTAATGGCTTGGTTATCCAATAGACTTACTGGGGCATCGGTTTCCCCTTCCGGGTTGATTGACTCTGACACTAAACGTACCATGTCTCCTTCTGGCACATGGGTCATACCGCCACGTTGAGACCGACGCAGAAAGTTGACAAACCGATAGACAACTAAGGGCTGGTTGCGAATCGGGCGCAGACAATACTCTTCAAGAGTAGTTAATAATAAAGCATTGCGCAGCGGTTCTTCCTTGGTACATTGTCTAATCCAGGCAATTTGCTTTTGGATATAGCGATCGCTATTTAATAATTCCTGAATCACTTCTTGGAGAACATCCACCACAGCCCTTTGGCGATCGCGACTTAGGGACACCCAAGTGCGGATTTTATTGCGTAAGGTAACTAGACTAGCTAAGCGGGTGGTCAAATTGCGATAGCAACGTTCTGGTGGCACCCCCAAGTAACGCTGTTGCAAAATTCTGTAACGATACTCCATTGCTTGGACAGCGATTACCAGTTTGCTCTGAGTGAGAGTGTCAAACCCCTCTTTATCTTCTCCAATTAACCACTGTACAATACTGGAGCTGGTGGCTGGATTTTGGTTGGGACAGTCACTCAACAAGCGCGACTGCCATTCTCTTTCCAGTTTATCCGCCAACTTTGCCATGACATTGCACTCCTTGGATCCCTGTTTTAAAGTTTGCATGACAACCCTCCCTGTTTCTACTCACTCGAAGTGGGTAGTGACTGCTTTCTATTTGACCACTAATTTCTAGGTATTGGAAGTGATCAAACTCCCATAACTACGCTTACGAAAGTCACACCAGTAGGATGATAGATAGCACGCCTGTCTGGAGATCTAGATCCTCTTTTAGATGTGTTCTAGATCACAAGCCCTAAATAGACTTCTGGGACATCCAGCAAGTTTTAGCTTCGTAAACTAGGGTAAGCACCACTATTTAGATATCACTGAGAATGATATGAATTATGCTGATAGCAGCCAATTGATATACCGTCACAGTATCTTCATAAGTATTTATCAAGCTTTTAGTTTAAAGGTGTTTCACCAGGGTAAACGCATCTTGTTGGGTAAGCGGGGGTAGTTCTCAATAAACCTAGCCTTATTGTGCTTATTGACAATTATTTTTATACATATAGTGTTTATTTAATTTGAAAAACACTATATATAGGATTTAAAAAATTAGATGGGTTTACCCTGGGTGTTTCACTGATTCGTCTACCCTGATAATCTAACCCTGACGATTTAGCTGAGTACACCCGATATCCCGGTAGCTCTTGACCTTAGGGATTACTATTTAACATACCTTCTTGAATCAGAGGAAATGCTCATACCTAATATTGAATATATCAGAAAACGCCCATCAGATCAGCTAACTTGATGCTGAAACAGGCACCCTGGGAATTTTACACAGGTTGGAATTACCGCTGTGCCTATGAATTCTATCCTCCAAGCTAGTCAACTGCTAATAGGTAAATCAGGAGTTCCCCATAGACAGTATATCCACCCAGACCTATCAAACGTCTGTAATTCTGATATCCCCGTTCGCCGTTGGCGGTTACCTATTGGCTAAAACCTTAATTTTTCCTTTCAGCTGGGTAAGTCCTGACTGTTTTGAGAGGGGAAACCTGATATCTTGATAAAGATGTTTTGATAACTATATTTCTTGACTAAGCATGTCTGACCCATTTTCTCCTGAGGTAAGCGATCGCATTTGTAAGCACATGAACGATGATCATGCTGATGCTGTGGCACTGTATGCTCAGACTTTCGGCAATTCCCCGGATACAGAAGAAGCAGAAATGGTTTCGATTGATGCTCAAGGCATGAATATAATCACAAAAGTCAAGGGGGAGTCTTCCACTGTGCGCATCAGGTTTGATCATGAACTTAAAGATTCTGAAGATGCTCACTACACCTTAATTGACATGATCAAACAGGCAAGGCAGTCAGTAACCAACCTGAAGGGGTGACAAGCAGCAATGAAGCGCCTTGTTGTCACCCCCTCAGGTCACCAACTTTCACCTTAGAAAAGGTTGAAGATTCAAGCTTACCCTTTAGGCAGGGTGAGTTTGAGCATGCCGTTATGATATTCAGCTTCAACCTGATTTCTGTTAATCTTGGCTGGTATTGGAATAACCCGTTTGAATTTCCCATAGCGTAGTTCCGAGCGTACCATACCTATTGCTTTAGTCCTAGCTGCTGACTGGCGCTCGCCACTGATGCAAACAGAGTCTTCCGTGAGTTCAACATCAAGGTCTTTGGCTTCCATGCCTGGAATTTCTAGTCTCAGGTAAACGGCTTTAGGAGTTTCCTCGATCTCTGCATAGGGCATAAACGTCATCCCTGGAAATCCTCCCTCGTCGCTATTCATGAAATGGGTGAGTCGGCGGTTGAGTTCCCGATGCACACTTTCTAGATCTGGCAGATGTTCCGAACGAGTAATAGCCATTATGGTTATCTCCAACTATCCAGTTTTTTTACCTTCACCTCTAATTTCCGCCCAGTTTATTGTTGCCCAACTAGCCACACTCTAGATAGAAGAAAGTTCCAGACTGGCAGGAATTGATTCACAGAAAATCTTAGGATGTTTGGAAGCCCCGTCTATGCACAAGCGGGGTCCTTACTTTAGTATCTGATTTTACTGTTTGGGCTGCGGTGAGCAGATGTTACTCTTTTGAGATCTACTTTTTTGAGATCTATCTATTTTTGAGATCTATCTATTTTTTGATATCTAATTATGAGTATTTATTTCTAATAATCCTATTATAACTAAATCTTATAAAAACTGCTGGACCCTTTGACAAACTTGTTTAATATTTTTAATACTAATTTAATATTTTTAATACTTAGAGCCTTGATTAAACACTCTATCATGGCCTAATTAGCTATTTATGCATCAAGACAGGGAATAAGCAACTTGGGATCAGGGAACTTCGGCTCAGGAGACAATACGCCATAGGGAATACGCCATAGGGAATACGCCAAAAATACTGTGTATCTCATTAATATGAGAAGCGCTCAATGAAATAGTCACAAATTTTCACAAATGCCTAAAATCAGGGATCCTGTCACTTGTCTCTGGCAGAGAAAACTAGAGAAATGCGATGCTCCAAAAGGGTCGCTGCGGGATTGGCCTACGGCCACGCTACGCGATTGACCTACGGTCACGCTACTTGAGGAGCAACTAGGGTTGAGATTCCAGGGTAAACGCCTCGTAATTTGTATCAAAAATTACATAAAAAAAATCTACAATAGTATCAAAAATCTATAATCGACCGGTTGATTGTCAACAAGCCCGAAACATTGCTCAATTATTTGCCGTGTTATCCTTGGTGGATTTGATATCAAGTCAGGTTGAATACCCATAATTAGAGGGAGGGTGATACCCACCCCTAACCCCTCCCAGGAGGGGAATATGGGGAGATGGGGAGATTTTTATTAAGGGTAATTATCCCGATCATGATATGAGAGATCTGGAAATTATCGTTGCGTAAGCGGTAGTGATACACAAGTAGTGATAGCCTAATCAACCCGACAAACACTTATTATAGTGATGAATAAAATTCCAAATAGCTCCTAAGTGATTTTCTATTTTTTTTGAAAATGACAAAGTTTTTATTACCAGACGACTAATCCTTTGTATTAAAGTATTATTTAAGCTTTCAATATGATTAGTTTTACCAGTTTTTTTTGCTACTGGTTTGTGACGTTTCTTTGGTATTACTGTTCTTGATGCAGTCGCTCATGGTTTGAATTTACCGTAAGATAGGGTCGCCTTATTAAAAAATATTTAACCCTTTTCTGCATAACCTGCTAACTATAAAGGCTCCACTATCTAAGGTTTTGTCTCCGGGGGAAACCCCCTGTTCCCTTGCTGCATCGCTTTTTAACTGTTCGCTCACAGTTGCAGTAAGGGCAATTGGGTCGCGTTATTAAATCTGAGACTGTATTCATTGTTATGATGGTGTATTGATCACTAACCTTTTTGTTAATAATAAAAATTTAGCAGTTTTCTAAGGATTATTTAATCATTATTTCTGATTACTTAGATAATTATACCTAATTAATTGATAGTAAAATTACTATATTTTTCAATAAAAAAATGCCTTATTTAAAGTCCATGTAATGTTGCATCACTACTTATTTATCACTACCTAAATTTGGAATATTGCTCCTAAACTACATATCAAAAATATCTATAACAGTGCTTGCTTAAATAAAAAAAAAATACACTGTTTACCCAGTTTTTATTTACTATTATCATCGGGCTTATTACCTCTGTGCCTTTGGTCAAAGACCTGATCGAACTGAAAACCAACCGCCCTTGGGATGGTATAACTACCGTTTAGAACGAATAACCGAATTCAAAAAATTGTCTTGGGATACTCCCAATTTCCCTTGGTCAAAATCAGAAATTATTAACCATACCGAAAAATACAGTACTGATTATATTCAACAATAATTACACTCTGCTTATGGCTTTGATTTCTATGAAAAATCCCGTTTAATGCTCCTCCGTTTTGATGCAAATTTTGCCCAACACTACATCTAAAAATCCTTCCGTAATCCCACCTTTGATAAACTCGATAGCTATCAAGATGCTAAAGCTTTAGCTGATAAACTCCACAATATTCGTTCACTTCTTGCTGATTGCCACAGAGAAGGGGAACAAGTTTGGCAAAAGTTTACAGGTGGTAAAGAGGGCACCCTTTGGTTTTATCAGAGCTTACTCAAAGTTTATCAGGAAAAACGTTCGGATTTTTTGACCCAGGAATTGGCCAGATTAATTTCTCAACTAGAAGTTATTGCCCTCCGCCGGTGGGAATAGGGAATAGGGAAACAGAGGGAGGTGTGGGAAGTGTGGCGAGTGTGATCTAATTTGCGTTTGAATACTTACTTTATAGCGATTCTCATATTAATGACGTACACAGGATTTTTTCCCTATTGCCTATTGCTAGCTTGCCTATTGCCTGTTCCCTATTGCCTATTGCTAGCTTGCCTATTGCCTATTCCGGTGATCCGCTGTTCCCTATTCCGGTGATCCGCTGTTCCCTAAAAAGCATTCTACCTAGAATCCCAAATCCACAGCAATACGGTGAGCACAAGCAAATCCCGAAAACGCTACTGCATTTAAACCCTGCCCCGGAAAGGTACTATCACCAACACAATAAAGCCCTGGAATAGCAGTGCGATTAAACGGCATTCCCAACAATCCCATTAACTTGCGGTTAGGAATTGGCCCATAGGTTCCATCCATACGGTTCAAAAATCGTCGATGACTGCGTGGTGTGCCCACCTCCATGTAATCCAATCCAGCATCTAAGCCAGGAAAAATCGTCTCCAGTCGCTCAATTAAGCATCCAGCCGCCTCTTCCTTCTTATTTTCGTACTGACGAGGGGATAACCCTTGCCAATCTTCCATCCAGCTCGGGGTAAAGGTGTGGAAAACATGATAGCCTTCTGGAGCTAAATTGGGATCAAGCAAGGTCGGAATAGAAACAAAAATAGTCCCCTCCGCATCCTCCATATTTTCCCAGTCTTCTAGGACAATATGGTGACACTCTGTACCAGGTGGTAAAACATCTGCCTTTACCCCTAAATGTAAACTCAAAAAACCCGGTGATTTCTGATAACGCTGTTGCCATTTCCGCTCAGCTACTGGCATCTGGTCAGCTGGCACCAATTTCTCAAAGGTATCCCAACGGGTAGCATTGGAAACAATTCGTTTTGCTCGATACTCTTTACCATTCACTAGCTGGACACCCACTGCCTTGCCCTTTTCCAGCAGAATTTTCTTCACTCGAGCTTTATAAAGAATCTGACCTCCAGCTTTCTCCAATCCCTCCACTAGTTTTTGGGCGATTTTTCCTACACCTCCTACCGGATAATTAATTCCACCGTAATGTCGGTCAGAAAACACCATCCCAGCATTAATCATCGGTGTTTTGTCAGCAGGTACCACAGACCAGCAATAACATTCCATGTCTATAAATTTCAGCAACTGGAGGTCGCTAATATACTTGCGAGCAATGTCTCCCACATTTTGGGGCAGGTACTTTACTAAACCCAAACAAGCCAAGGGATGCTGGAAAAATACCCTGGTCAAATAGCGAATTTCTTCCAAGGACAGTAAGTCCATGGCATTCAGGCAATTAAAGACCTTCCAGCATTCATCGTAAAATTTGCGAATTCCTTGGCGTTGGTCAGGGAAGTGAGCAGTAAGTTCTTGCAAAAAATTCTCATAGTCTCGGTGGACTTTGAGCTCTAGATCACCAGGGAGATGATAGTGAATCTGTACTGGATCTGGAATTGTTTCGAGACTGACATTGACAGCCTCAAGGGCTCGGGTAAGTAGATTGGTTGTCCCCTTTGTGCCAAACCCAAAAATCATTGATGCTCCAACATCAAAGCGATACCCCTCTCGCTCAAAGTAACCCGAACTACCACCAGGAATGATATAGCTTTCTAGCACCAGCACACTCGCTCCCTTCGCTGCCAACTGAGTTGCGGTGACTAGCCCCCCAATACCAGAGCCAATAACAATAGTATCAAATACCGATTGATTGGAAATGGTATGGGATTGATTGCTTGATGGGCAAGGTTGGGATCCAGCAGTCATGGAATTAGCAATTTAAATATATTAACTGATGGATCTGAGTTTAGCGTTTCTTGTTGATATAAGAGTTCATTACTAATGCAAAAAAAAAAGTGGGCACCAGCCTGCTGCTGCGTACCGGTCCCACCCGCCTATCCTTAATGAGAGGAGAACACTTATTACTACTATAGTCTTGTTGAAAAAAAATGTCAACATATTGAAAAGCATTTTCCCGAAAAGGGGAGTGTCGGGAGTGCCGGGAGTGGGAGGAGTGTTAGCTAACCATCCCACCGGGGAGGGTAACAAGCAGCCTTGTTACCCTTACTGGGTGTCGGCGAACCTGTAGGGAAAACTTTTTGGGAACTAAGGCAATCATTACACCCCGCGCCCCCGCCACACCACACACCCCCTCAGGTGTAGATCTGAGTCTCTATGGTGTTTTTGCTTGTAATTGACCACTTGACAGTATTATTGGCATAGTTAAAAGCATGCCCAAACCCTTTGAGTGCTGTCTGTATTTTGACAACTTGTTTAGGGTTTGCTTGAATCAAGCAAACACTAGTTAATACTGTATTCATCAATGTAAAACTTGAAACTATCATCGACTAGATCAAAACTTGTGGTTATTCCCAAAAACCCTGCTGCCCAATTCCTCTGACACTACCTAATTTGTTTCTCACTAATTCTTATAGTTACGACCTGTTATGACTCTCCAACTACGTGTCTATGTTCCACCCCATCCCCTAGTTAAGCACTGGCTAGGGGTTGCCCGTGATGCCTCGACACCACCTCCATTGTTCAAAAGCGCTATGACCGAGTTGGGACGCTGGTTGACCTATGAAGCAATGCGGGATTGGTTGCCGAATGAAGAACTAACAGTGCAAACTCCCCTAGCTCCGTGCAAGGTAACTATGGTTAACCCAGAAGTGCCCATAGTAGTTGTGCCAATTTTGCGGGCTGGACTAGCGCTCTTAGATGGAGCCCAAACTTTGCTGCCCTTGGCATCGGTTTATCACCTTGGTCTGGTCAGAAATGAGGAAACCTTACAAGCCAGTTTTTACCTGAATACCTTACCGAATCAGTTTGACCCAAATACACGAGTCCTAGTTCTCGACCCAATGCTGGCTACTGGTGGCACAATGATGTTGGCAATGTCAGAACTTAAAAAACGAGGAGCAACACCAGACTTAACACGGATTATTAGCGTGGTAGCAGCACCACCAGCCTTACAAAAGTTGGGGGCAGATTATCCTAGTTTGACCATCTACACTGGCATGATTGATGAGGAAGTCAATGCTAAGGGATATATCGTACCAGGCTTGGGTGATGCAGGCGATCGCGCTTTTGGAACTTGACCTGAGCAGCAAATAACCCCTATTACCCTGAGCAACTTAGACAGCAAATCCAACTAACTGATAGTAGAGGTGTTCCAGGCAACACCTCTACCTAGACTGGCTGATCACGGTGCCAAACTTCACACTCTCCGCTCCCTCACCAGACCGGGCTTTCAAAGCTTTGTCTAAAAGCCTTGCGATACGATACAATTAATTATGGGCTGGTAGCAAACCCCTTGTCTAATCAGCAAGATCCTCTCAAACTTGATGGGTTAATCTGGATAAAAGCTGCATTTTGAAAATCAAGGGCAACAGAGCAACATGAGTCAGCAAGATGGTTTTGCAAGTGGATTCCTGACTGGAGCAGTAGTCGGGGGATTGATAGGTGGATTAATCGGCGCTTTGGTTACTGCTGGCAAAAGTAATCAAAACGATGAGGAAGATCGGTCTATGTTAAATTCTGAGCGCTCAGACCCTAAGGCAATTAGGGCCAGAAGGCGCGAACTAAAGGCAGAAGCAAGTATTGAAGCGGCACGTCAGAGTTTGGAAGACAAAATTGCCCAGCTCAATTCAGCCATTGACGATGTACGTCAACAAGTCAGCACAGTGAAAGGTACAGCTGAGGCAAATACACATGAACGGGTGCTTGAGCCGTGAAAAAAATTATGTTGTAGGTATGTTTTAGCTTTACTGACTTGGTATTCAGGCACAGGTTGATCAAATTCGTTAAACTTAACATCAAGGCATAACACTCACACAAACTTACTAAGAAAGCTTATAAATCTATGGCTACAGAACTGTTGACTAGCACTCTCCAGAGCTTTATCAAAATCTATTTCTATCTATTAATTGTCCGAGTTGTGTTAACTTGGTTTCAAACAATGGATTGGGCGAATCAGATAACTTCTGTGTTAAGTCCCATTACTGACCCTTACCTGAATATTTTCCGTTCCTTCATTCCACCCCTTGGAGGTATAGATGTTTCCCCCATACTCGCGATTTTGCTTCTAGAATTTTTAGGTGGGCTGTTTTAGCTTAAACGGGGAGAAGCCCCACGTCTGAAAGGGAAGCGTCAGCGTGGGCTTAATCCCCCTTTAAGCTAATCACCGACCGATTTTGTGCTTAAAACCGGATGCCTTAAACTTCTTAAGCTTGAGAGGCGTTTTTACATTAGCAGGAACTGTAACCCGGATTTCAAAATCACTGATGCCTGGTGGCACTTCATCAATTGATCCCACGCGACCCCGGTTTTGGAAGGTATTATTGCCATTGGCATCGTAGATACGACCAAAAACATCAGCATCAAATACGTTTATTTTCTTGGTATTCTTGGCTTTACCCTTGATCAGATAGCAACTAGCCTGCCTCGCCGAACCCCCACCAACGGTCACCGTGCCTTGCCCGATTTCTGAGGGACACTCCTGGGAATGCAAGTCTAAGAGTTTAATGGGGATCTTAGCAAAAGCAGGGGGCGCAAATGCCGAGCTGATCACCCAAATCAGACAAGCTACTGCTGTAGCCGTTAACCAATTTCGAAATCCCATAAAGCCAACCAAAAAATAACCTTATAGCTACTTTACATCTAAATTGGATAGGTTTAGCTTGGAGCAGAGAAAATATCGCTAACTATAGGTAATACTGAATAGATAATACTGAAGTGGATGGGTCCAAAGCTCAGTTTAGAATCAGTGACCATTACCAAGATTTGGGGGGAAGGTAGAACTTTTCTAGGGATAACCCTGACCAAACAATACGCGATCGCACTAGCAAAACTCCTAAGGTAATTATTCCCAAACTCACAGCTCTGAGTTGGTGGTTTCCAGTCCAAGCTAACTGTCCAAGGTAGCTCGAACCAATCATCACGGTATGAATTGCAGCTAGGACTAAAGCAGGGATACTCAATAAATGAATCCGTCGCCAAAGCTTGCCCAAACCCTTCTGTAAGCGGTCAAAACTCGTGAGGGCGGCTGGGGTAATCAACACGAGCGCTAAAATTCCTGCTAACAGACCCCACTTATGCTGCGGTAGCATATACCCCATAGCATCTAACTTCCAGTTCAAGGCATGGTCTAGCCTAAAAAATGTATGAGCGATCGCCAACACAAATGCCCCCACTCCTAAAGCCCGACGATAGCGTAACAGCCCAGCCCACAAACGACTAATCGGACGAGCAATCAAAGATAACATCAGTAACAGCAGCGCCCCATGACCGGTGTAATCCACCATAGCATCGGTACGCAGAAGGGTTAAAATACCAATGGTGAGGGTAACCCAGCCTCCTAGGCGAAACAACTGGCTGCGCTTGCTAACACTGAGTCTAGATGCAGATACACCCACTCCTAGCATCATGGGCATAGTTCCCAGTCCAAAGGCCAGCATCGTTGCTGCTCCCCACCAGAGATTACCCATTTCCGCTGCTTTAATCTGAGCAGCATACAGGAAGCCACAGGGCATCAAACCCCAGACTCCTCCTAAAAGGGCTGGTGTCCACCACTGAGATTCCCCAGACAATTTAGTCATCGCGACCGTCAGCCGTTGATGCCCAATCCCTTTAGATAGGGGGTGTAATAGGGGCAGACGGGGAATCCAATCGGGTTTAAGCTGCACACAGCCAAACCAAATAAGCATTAAACCAGTCAGAATTGCCATGGCTTGGCGCAATCCACTGCCAATCCCAGCCAACTGACCACTGGCAATCAAGACCGAACCCATACCCCCAAGTCCAGCTCCGACGAGAGCATAACTAATTGTTCGTCCTAGGTTCAGTAGACTATGAAAACCCAGCTGATGCAGCCACTTTGGAGACTTTTCCTGCTGCTGAGATAGGGAAAACGCCACTGCCAGAGGTCCACACATCGCCACACAGTGACCAAAACTCCCCAGAAACCCTAGGGTCATGACCAGCAGCAAATCTAAAACCATTCCGTGCTTATGTTCCTTACCTATAGACTATGGTAAATATTATCATCAGCCATTCATGCTTATTGTGAACTTATAGCAAGTTGTCATGAAAAGATTCATGTGTGATCTTCTATATCCTCTGTATCTCCGGCATTTTATGGTTAGGAGGTAAGAGCATCTTTGAAGAAATTTTAGCATTAAGAGTTAACCCCCATGACCATTCAACTGCCATCAAACATTTCCTCTACTGAAAACTCAGCACTCACAACTCAGCAGTATTTTCCGATAATTTCTCACAACATTAAAACCTCTGCTGATGTCGGTGCTACCTTCCACATTGAACCCAATCACAATCCTCGCGCTAGAGAACCTGCTCTAGCGTGGTTTGCCCTTACTCGCCAAGGGGGCCAACTCATTCCCCTAGACCAATGTGACTGTCAACTAGCCGTTTACTCTAAATCCTCATCAGAGTTAGGGAGTTCCCCCATCCTTGAGCCACAGCTGAAAGCTATATCAGCCGAACAATATCAAGGTATTCCTGGAGCTGATCTAGTCTTTCCTAAAGCGGGAGTCTATGAGTTAGTTTTAAGCGGTACTCCTAAATCAGGAGCTAGTTTTAAGCCATTTGAGATCAAGTACGACGTTACAGTCACTCCTGGGAAAAAAACTGCAACTGTGCCAAGTCCTGCCACTGAACCTGGATTTAACCAGCAGTCAGAATCCTTCTCAGAAGAGGATACGGCACCATCAGAGCCTCAACTATTACAGTGGTGGTTGCCCGTAGGGATTTTTGCCTTAGTCATCCTAGGTATTGCGAGTGTATTGTTATGGAAAAAGGCAACAGGAAAAAGGTAAATATAACCCCACCCTCTACTAGGCAGTGGCCGGAAAACTCCCACCGATAAAGTGAATATCACTAAAGGTTTCAATCCACAGACGAGCACCACAATCAAGAGGGTTATCCGGTTGATACACAATCCGACACGGGCCAAGAATTTCTACCTGATTGCCGTATAGATTGTTGCCGCTTCGTTTTACCGAAATCACTGGCTGACGCTCTTCGGGAGGTTTAGTTTTGTTGGTGCCAATGCGATTGCGATTGACATTGATCTTAGCTAGAGCCGGAGGACGACTTTTACTCCATGTGCCAATCGGTCCACGGCTGGCCTTGATAATTTGCGGTAAATGGTTGAACAGAGGAATAATCCAGAATTTACCGCTTTTATAGGCACCCCGGACGCGACCGTCTTGGAGGAGTTGTCTCAACCGTCTCGAAGATATTCCTAAAAGAGATGCTGCTTCAGTAGTACAAACGCACTTATTCATCAGTTAACTTTAAACCTTGTTTTATTAACTATTCCGATATCTGTAGTATAAATAAAATCGACCATTAATGTCAAGTTGTGGTTAACTGGAATAGCTCTTTATTGAAATAAAGGATTTATCCTCTTCTTACTGAAGTGTTGGAGACCATCCTGCTAAGAATTTTTACTCAATAGAGCTAGGAACCGAAAATAGAAAGAAAATCGAAAGATATAATAATTCTTTAATAATTCTTAATTAACTAATAATTATCAAATGAACATTCTAAGTAACCTGCTTTCCGGTGCCACTAATCCCTCCCGTGCCAAGAAAAAACGCCGACGGATTGAAATCAAATCTGAGCGTGAAATTGAGATCATGCGGCAGGCGGCAACTATTGTGGCAACAGTACTCAAAGAAATTTCTGAGATGGTTGAGCCAGGAATGAGCACAGCAGATTTAGATGTCTATGCCGAAAAGCGGATCCGTCAGATGGGAGCAACCCCAAGTTTCAAAGGCTACTACGGCTTTCCTGGGTCGATCTGCACCTGCCTGAATCACGAAGTAGTTCATGGTATTCCTAGTCCTAAGAAAGTAATTTGCAGTGGTGATGTGTTGAAAGTGGATACAGGTGCCTTCTATCAGGGATTTCACGGGGACTCATGCATTACTATTCCGATTGAGGAGGTGAAACCAGAAGCGAGTCAATTAATTCGGGTGGCAAATGAATCTCTCTACAAGGGCATCGAACAGGTGAAAGCAGGGAAGTACTTGCTAGACATTGCTGGTGCGATTGAAGACCATGCCCAAACTTATGGCTATAGTATAGTGGAGGATTATACGGGTCACGGTGTGGGGCGAAATCTACACGAAGACCCCTCAGTATTCAACTTCCGCACCCGCGAATTGCCGAATGTCAAGCTCCGTGCTGGGATGACTCTGGCGATTGAGCCAATTTTGAATGCTGGTACTAAGTTCACACGCACCCTATCTGACCGTTGGACAGTCGTTACGGTCGATAATTCTCTATCCGCTCAGTTTGAACATACGGTTTTGGTAACAACTGATGGCTACGAAATTTTGACTGACCGTGCCAAGGTTATGAACTAGTTAAGGACTTGCTGGTAGATGGAACTTATCAGTGGGTATTTGGTCAATTAAATAGAGGAGCGTCTCCTACTCCAGGGGAAATATCTAGGTGTACCATTTTCTCCCAAGCCATAGCTATTGCTTACCAGATAAGGTTATGATATATTGGGTTGGGGCTATTTATAGAAACTACCAAATTTTTGGCAGTTGACAGCTAGCAGGATTGATCACAAGTAAGCGCGAAGTTTTAAAACCCAGTCTCGTCAGAGCTGGGATTAAAAACGATTAACTTGTGAATATACTTCGCACTCACTCTTTTCTGAGTAATCATCGTTCGCGTAGCGTGACCTACGGTCAATCGCTTTTAGCGGAAGCTGAGGCCTTTGGCCACGCTACGCGAACGCTTCATCGCGTAGCGTGACCTACGGTCAATCCCATCAATGTAGCCTTATAATAAGGAAGTTTGCTCTAGGCGGTGAGAGCATCAACATCGGAACCGCACTCAGAAAGGTAAATGGGTAAAAAACACTCTTAGACGGTGCTTCTAGTAACTAGTGACATAGATCGCAATTGATCTACTGCTAAAAAACTCCCGATCAGATCTCAGGGGTGTTGATCAGGTGGCATCTAATTTCTTTCTTCTTAGTTACTTCACTATTCTCCGGAACTATGACCAATAAAATAGTCGAAAAAATTGCCGGAATATCTCTGGTAACTATTAGCTTTGATAGGGATTCGACAGCTGTTTCAAAAGAAAACCCCCAAACCGTTGAGCCTAGGGGTAATTATCAGGGTGCATCTACCATTTATTTCTTCTGATTGATGGGATTGATATCCGGAAGGATTACTAGTAAATTTACTAGTCAATCAATAACAAAACCCACGGGATAAATTTGCTCAAAGCCAACAGCCAGCTAAGGCGCTGATGGCAACATCTACCAAAAAAAATCCCCCGAACCGTGAGCTTCAGGGGTAATTATCAGGGTGCATCTACCATTTATTTCTTCTGATTGATGGGATTGATATCCGGAAGGATTACTAGTAAATTTACTAGTCAATCAATAACAAAACCCACGGGATAAATTTGCTCAAAGCCAACAGCCAGCTAAGGCGCTGATGGCAACATCTACCAAAAAAAATCCCCCGAACCGTGAGCTTCAGGGGTAATTATTAGGGTGCATCTACCATTTCTTTCTTCTGATTGATGTTACCAAGATCCGGAAGCTAAGGTATGGCTTAAAATTCTATATGATCACTAAACCTAGATAAAACCTAGATAAAACTTTACTTTTAGCTGACGGCCAAGTTATGGTTTATGGCAGCATCTACAGGTGCGACCCGTGGCGAATTTAATAATTAGATGCGGAAAGCGCACCTACAAAGAAAACCCCCGAACCGTGAGCTTCGGGGGTAATTATTAGGGTGCATCTACCATTTCTTTCTTCTGAGTTACTTCTTCAGTATCCGGAAGGTTTAGCAGGGGATGATTGACGACTGGCGGCAAGACCGTTCCTCGAAAGCTGTATTAATTATCAATTATCAATTGACCCATAGGACTACTCCTTGATGTGTTATTGTATATTACAGCTTGAAGCACGTAGGGTGGGTTAATTGATTGGCGTTCGCGTAGCGTGACCTACGGTCAATCGCACTCTCACAGCTTCCAAGGGGCGATTGCCATAAAATAGCGGTGCGACAAGGCGCGAGGTTCCAACGCCCACACCAAACGCGCACCAAGACAGAAGCAGGTTAATCGGAAGGTAATGCTCAATGGTAACATTACAGCTCAGGCAGTTAAGTGTTCCTCCAGGACAGCGGATTCTTTTGACTGATGTAAGCTGGTCAAAGTTCGAGGAGATTTTGGAAGAACTCGGTGAAAAAAGAGCTAATAGAGTAGCTTACTATCAAAATCAATTAGAAATTAGAATGCCATTGCCAGAACATGAGTTTGATAAAGAAATTATTGGTGATATGGTGAAAATTTTACTAGAAGAATTGGAATTCAATCGCGAATGTTACGGCTCAACTACTTTCAAGCGGAAGGATATGGCAGCAGGAATCGAGCCGGATAATTGTTTTTATATTCAAAATTATCGTTTAATGATTGGCAAAAGAAGATTAGATTTAAGTAGTGATCCACCTCCCGATATAGCCATTGAGGTTGATGTTACTTCCAAAACACAACTGAGTGCTTATGAAGCTTTGGGAGTGCCTGAGTTATGGCAGTTTTCTAAGGGAAGTTTAAAAATCAATGTACTCCAAGCAGGTAAGGGGGGTAGCTATGTTGAGTCTTCTTTGAGTCGTACTTTTCCTAATTTTCCCATTATTGAAGGGGTTGAGCAGTTTGTCCAAATGAGTTTGACTCAAGGTTCAAGTGCTGCTTTAAGGGCTTTTCGGAAGCGATGCAGCGCGGTCTTGGGGGTTCCCCCCATGAGCGACTGCATCAAGACAGTGGGTTAGGCAGAGAATCGATTGAGGGAATGAGCGTCAAAGAAGACTGTACCTCATTGGCCAATCCCGAGTATTTATACTTAAAATAAGAAATGCAGAATATCGGTACTAAATAAAACCCCCGAACCGTGAGCTTCGGGGAGTAACTATCAGGGTGCATCTACCATTTCTCTTTTCTCGGTGATTTCACGCATATCCGGAAAAGTGACTCACTAATTGATCCAGAGGAATCTACAAAACCCTGATCTAGCTCGGATCGGATTAGTGTGGGAACTATAGGCAATACAGAAAACCCCGGAAACTTCAGCTCCGGGGGTAATTATCAGGGTTCATCTACCATGCTTTTATTCTAAGTGATTTTACTGAGATTTTAACAAATATCTTTATTGACATATATAACCAGATATGCTAAAGAATAATCAAGTTATAGAACAGTAAGTCAGTTGACGCTCTAGGTAACACAGGCATTACTTGAGCTATAGCACTACAAGCTATATCACCTGATTGAGGGGTGTTCAGGATAAGTCATGACTTGCAGCAGTCAGCCCAATGCTTAAGTTTTCCTAGATTGTCGAGCTAACTGCTGATAGGTTCATAGCTAAATGCTCACATCACGAGATAGGATTATCTACAAGGTGAAGACTATAGACCCACGCAACTATGCCACGCACTCAACGCAACGATAACTTTATCGATAAAACCTTTACGGTGATGGCAGACATCCTCTTAAAGATTCTGCCTACTAATAAGCAAGCCAAGGAAGCTTTTGTCTATTACCGAGATGGTATGTCAGCTCAAGCGGATGGGGAATATGCTGAAGCTATGGATAATTACAAAAAAGCCTTGGAACTGGAGGAAGACCCCAACGACCGCAGCTTTATTATCTACAACATGGGGCTGATTCAAGCGAGTAATGGTGAGCATGAGCGTGCTTTAGAACTATATCATCAGGCCCTTGATATCAACCCCCGTATGCCTCAGGCCCTTAATAATGTAGCCGTAATTTACCATTATCAAGGTGAACAGTCTAAAGAAGCTGGGGATAGTGAGGGGGCAGAAGCTTTGTATGACAAAGCGGCTGATTATTGGAAACGAGCTATTCGCCTTGCTCCTAATAACTACATTGAAGCCCAAAACTGGCTGAAAACTACAGGTCGTTCTACGATTGATGTTTACTTCTAGCGGCTAGCTTCTAGTTAATAAACTTGATAGTCTTGATAGTCTTTGATTTGGGCTAAGCCTTTACTGTTGAGTGTTGAGGAGTTCATTAGTAACCAAGAATATAATATAACTAAATTATGATTGACCGCGAACAAGTCCAAAAAGTTGCCAATCTTGCTCGTTTAGAACTGAAAGCAGAGGAAGAGGAGAAATTTGCAGCTCAGATGAGCAGTATTTTCGAATATTTTCAACAGCTTAGTGAATTAGATACTGAGGATGTGCCGCCGACTACACGGGCGATTGATATTAGTAATGTGACTCGACTGGATACTCTCAAACCCTATACTGACAGGGATTGTATGTTCAGGGAAGCTCCTGAGCAGGATGGTGATTTCTTCAAAGTGCCAAAAATTCTCACTGAAGGGTAACTGGGGTTGAAAGGGTTAACTAATAGTTGGTTGTTGACGGTTGAGGGTTGACGATTGAAGGCTAGTAGACAGTAAACTATCAAACCAAACCCTTAATTTTTAAATTAAACTATAAAAAATGAACCATTTTATGGTATGAAATTCCTCACCTTTGATTTCTGATCCTTCCTTAGACCCATGCATTCCCAAGTAGATTTCCAAGATGCCTTTGATGTGATTGTAGTTGGCGCGGGACACGCTGGTTGTGAAGCCGCCCTAGCTTCAGCACGGTTGGGCTGTCGTACTATCCTACTTACCCTCAACCTAGACAAAATTGCTTGGCAACCCTGTAACCCAGCAGTGGGAGCACCGGCCAAGTCTCAACTCACCCATGAGGTAGATGCTTTGGGTGGAGAAATTGGCAAAATGGCTGACCGTACCTACCTGCAAAAGCGGGTACTTAACTGTTCACGGGGACCAGCGGTTTGGGCTTTGCGAGCGCAGACGGATAAGCGAGAATATGCGGCTGTGATGAAGGAGATTGTAGAAAATCAAGAAAACTTGACTCTCCGGGAAGCCATGGTCACGGATTTGGTGCTGGGGGCTAATGATGAGGTGATAGGTGTCCAGACTTACTTCGGTGTAGCTTTGAGAGCATCGGCAGTAATCTTGACAACAGGCACTTTCCTGGGTGGACGGATCTGGGTGGGAAACAAGTCGATGTCAGCAGGACGGGCTGGGGAATTTGCGGCAATTGGCTTGACGGAAACCCTTAACCGCTTAGGCTTTGAAACGGGACGACTCAAGACGGGAACTCCCGCACGGGTAGATAAGCGCTCCGTGGATTACAGCAACTTGGAACCTCAACCAGGGGATGAGAAGGTGCGCTGGTTTAGCTTTGACCCAGATGTGTGGGTGGAACGAGAGCAGATGTATTGCTATCTGACCCGCACGACTTCTGAGACTCATCGGTTGATTCGGGACAATCTTCATCTGTCCCCCATCTATGGAGGCTGGGTGGATGCTAAAGGACCCCGCTACTGCCCTAGTATTGAAGATAAAATTGTGCGCTTTGCTGATAAGGAAAGCCACCAGATTTTTATTGAACCAGAAGGACGAGATATTCCAGAACTCTATATCCAGGGATTTTCTACTGGATTACCAGAGAATTTGCAGTTGCAGCTATTGCGAACTCTTCCGGGATTAGAAAATTGTGCTATGCTCCGTCCTGCTTATGCGGTTGAGTATGATTATTTACCAGCAACTCAGTGTTATCCGACACTGATGACTAAAAAAATTGAGGGATTGTTCTGCGCTGGACAAATTAATGGTACCACTGGCTACGAAGAAGCAGCAGCTCAGGGGATTGTAGCGGGAATTAATGCAGTGCGCTATGTCCGCCATCAGGAAATGGTGGTGTTTCCTAGGGAAGAAAGCTATATGGGTACATTAATTGACGATTTGTGTACCAAAGACCTGCGGGAACCTTACCGAATGCTGACTAGCCGTTCGGAGTATCGGTTACTATTGCGTTCCGATAACGCTGACCGCCGTATGACTCCTTTAGGACGGAAACTGGGTTTGATTGATGACCGTAGGTGGCAGCTGTATCAACAAAAACAGGCCAACATTACTACAGAAAAAACCCGACTCCAGTCAGTGCGGATTAAGGCACATGATCAAATCGGAATTGCGATCGCATCCGATACCCAGCAAAAGATCAAAGGCTCGATTACCTTAGCTGAGTTACTACGTCGTCCTGGTTTCCACTATGTCAATCTAGACCAATATGGACTGGGTGACCCTAACCTGAATCAGTCGGAACGAGAAGGAGCAGAAATTGATCTAAAATATCAAGGTTATCTTAAGCGTCAGCAAAACCAAATTGACCAAGTTTCTCGGCAAGCTAATCGGCAGTTACCACCAGATTTGGATTATGCTGCTATTGAAACTCTATCCAAAGAGTCTCGTGAAAAGCTTAGCCAAGTCAAACCTATGACTATTGGTCAGGCATCTAGAGTTGGTGGGGTTAATCCAGCAGATATCAATGCGTTGCTGGTATATCTAGAGGTACGGGAACGAAAGTTCAGCGCTGTTGTGGCTCCCTAATCTCAGGGTAATCTGTTAGAGATCCCTAGATAATCTTCTGAAGTATATAGTCAAAGTCATAGTAACGAGAGATACCATCGATGTCTCAGGATGTGATTACCAAAGAAAAATCAACAGAGCGGTTGAACCCTCCCCTTCCCATTCAGCCATGGTCGGTCGATGCTGAAGCCGATAGGTTAATGGATGATTTATTTGGGGATCTGTACCAAATGATTGAAAACGGCTGCGAGTTGCCGACAGAACCCCCTGAGCCAGACTATGTCTCCTTGGAACCGATAGCAATCCAGAAAATTCCCATATCAGCGGCAATTATTCCCTTTCTGGAATCGCCACTCCCCTCAACCCAGGAGTTAGCCGAAACCACATCAAGTGAGTTGCAAACCACAACGGCAGATACTAACTCTAGTACTGTCGCGGATAACTCTGGTCGGTTTTTAGACAAGCTCCTATGGACTTTAGCCTTACTTTCCCTATCAGCAATCACAATGATGTGGCTGACTAGCCAGGGAAAGCTAACTTGGTCATGGTTGAACAACTTGGTAGCTTTAGTATCAGTTCAACAAGGCAAAGTATCAGAACCTGATGCCCAGTTTATTAACTATATGTTGCGATCGCTAGAAGTGATTGACCGCAAAGCACAAGCTATCAAAAAGACTGTGATCGCCCAATCATTACCAGACCCCACCCTTGCCAATCCTCCGGTAGCTCGTAACTCAGCAGCAACTGCACCACCAACTGCTATCAAAGAACGTGTCTTAGAACGAGTTTATTACATACCGATTGAAAAGGTTCCAACCCCTGATCCTGCCATAGCATCCTCAGCGCCATCAGCGCCAGTTAAACCATCCCCTCCTACCACCCCTGAACTTACACCATCTCCATCACCAATCCCGAAACCTCCGTCAGCAACTGCTATAGAACCACCGCCACCAAATGTTCTAGAATCACCGCCACCAATTACTCTAGAATTACCGCCACCACCAACCCCAGACCCCCTGCCCACCGCTACTCTTGACCGACTCCCTGCCCCACCACCACCTCCACCATCATCACCTGCCATCAAACATACCTTGGTGGGATTACTGGAGCTAGGAGAGCAATCTGCTGCTTTGTTTAAAATTGATGGTGTTACCCAACGGATTAAGCTGGGGGAAGCCATTGGTAATAGCGGTTGGACTCTAGTATCTGTGGATAATCAGGAAGCAGTGATTCGACGCAATGGTGAAGTTCGTTCAATTTACGTTGGACAACATTTTTAGTTAGATGAAATACGGGTGATAAATCCCTGTATCTACTCCAAAAAAAACAGCCCTCACCCTCTGCCAAAATTAACAACAGGATGGCTCGGTTGCCAATTGCCAATGGTATTTTGTAGTGGGTTATATTATGTTTGCGATCGCATACCCGATTTGTGCGATCGCACAAAGCCCAATGGCCGGTTTCAAATTAACTATTATCAACTCACTATAGTTAGCATTCCTGTAGCTATTTCAGATAACCTGAGATATGTTGATATAACAGAGTGAAAGATATATGATCTAATAGGATCTAGGATAGTAGTGCAGTGGGACTATTTGAAGACCTGAATCGATTTCTAGAAAGTCGTCTAGAAGAATTTCTCCGCAACAATCCTCATCTAGAGCTACAGGCACTAGAGGAGCAGTTACGGGAGCAAGAAAAAGACACACTGCGACTAATTATTGACTTACAGCAACAGGAAAAGCGGTTGCAAGACCAAATTCTCGCCGTTGCCAAAGACATTCAACGTTGGCATGAGCGTATTAAAAAGGCTAAGTCCCACAACAGATTTGATTGGGCTCAAGCAGCTCAAGAGCGAGAAGCAGCTCTGTTACGTCAAGGCAATCAGCTTTGGGGCCAGATGGAAGGGGTTAAACAGCGCATTACTAAAGCCAAGGAACTCCAAGAACAGATTAAAAACCGTCGCGCTGAAGTGCAGGCTAAAGCTAGAGATACAGCAGCAGCTCGCGCAAGTGCTCAGCCGAAGGGGAGCTCCCAGACATTTGCCTGGAATCAGACTACCAACAGTAACCAATACAATATTCCTTCTGGTGTAGACCCTTTAGAGCAACAGTTTCAAAGCTGGGAAATGGATGAAGAGTTGGAGCAAATGAAGCGGAATATGAACGGTTAATGTAAGCTATCAGCTATCAGCTATAGCAGCAATCTTAAATCAATTAAGAGAATGTTTGTTTCCTGTTCCCTACTCCCTGCTCCCTGCTCCCTGCTCCCTGTTCCCTGCTGACAGCTGAGTGCTGAATGCTTAGATGAATTCTTCACTCATCCTTTTTTTTAAAAGGACGATTGATAATAAAAGAAATTGATTTTTGTGGGATAGGCAAGG
Source organism: Moorena sp. SIO3I6 (assembly GCF_010672095.1). NCBI lineage: Bacteria > Bacillati > Cyanobacteriota > Cyanophyceae > Coleofasciculales > Coleofasciculaceae > Moorena > Moorena sp. SIO3I6. The sequence continues at coordinate 26,687 of NZ_JAAHHU010000009.1, forward strand.
TAGGAAATAAGGACTGCTTTGTAGGGTTTAATTTAGCAGTATTGGTAAGGTCTTGGTCTTGGCTGTCTTGGCTTGGATTAGGAGCAGGTGAATCAGATGGGAAAGAAGGCTGGCGAAAAATCCAGCCTGGATGCTTGCCATAGTTAGAAGCGATCGCTAATAAGGCTCCTCCTAAGATAAACACCGGTAGTGGTAGAGTTACGTGTCTAACCCACTGGTAGATTTCCACCATCACAAAAAACACCAAAACGCTAGCTATCCAAATTTTTATAACTCTATCCGATACCATGCCAATCTTATGCTCTGATTCGGTTTGTTCCGTCTGAGGAAGCTGATGGAATTGGAGTCACGCAAACATTGTTTCCATCAGCTCCTGTAGACCATACTACACCTTGGCTGCTACTTTGGCTGGAGCGGATATCAAGGTTTCATAAGTTGACCGCATCTTCAGACCAACCAGAACCTGGAACAACCCAGAACCGTTGTTAGAGCCAGGATAATCGGTGTGCTTGAGCAATAACTCGGTCATCTCTCCATCGTACTTGGTTGAGGTATTGCTGAGGTGACTTTCGATGTAAATCATCTCGTTTAGGTTATCAAACTGACCATCTACCTCTAGTACAGAGACTTCGTTACCCATGTAGCTGTCTGGCCCATAGTACATTTTCAGACCAGGATAAGCACAGGTTAGCTTCCGACCACAAGGTCTCCAGTCGATGGTTGACCCTTCATCAAACAGATAAACTGGGTCGAAGTTTTCCACCCCTTCCTTCTGAACTAGGCGCACCCGCAGTAGATTGCTTTCCTTAGCTGCCTCTCCCTGAAGCAGCTGGGTGGGAAAGATTTGAATGACCACATCAGCGTATTGCTTCTGGACTTCAATGTAAGCTTCAAAGTCTGGACGTCTAGCTTCAATGGACGCTAGGATATCCTCATAACGATGGCCCCGTTCTGCCATATCCCGCTGGATTTTCCATTGGATTTTGACTTCATCGCTAATGTCTAGGTAAACGCCGAAGTCAACCAGCTCACGCACCCGCTCATCATAAAGAGGGTGCAGACCTTCAATGACTATGACTTTATTAGGCTCAACCCGCTCTGGTGGATCAATTTCACCGGTCTCATGGTTGTAGATAGGTTTGTCTATGACCCCACCTTCTTTGAGCGTTTTGATTTGCTCATACATCAAGTCAAAGTTATTGGCCTTAGGATTAAGGGCAGTAACTTTTTTTTCTTTGCGCTGTTTGCGATCCAGACTGTGATAGTCATCCAGACAAATCACCGTCATGAACTCCTTGCCAAATAGATCGGTCAAACGCTTCAGAAACGTTGATTTACCGCATCCTGAGTCTCCAGCAACTCCTATAACTACCACCCTCTCCAGATCTGTGGTCATATCTTCCCTCTAACGTAAAACATATTCTCAAATCAGTTTTCAGTAAGCCAAAGCCCAAGCCTGGGAGCAATCTGACACACGCTTATAGTGGTGCTTGATAACATGCCACCATAAATCCACTCGCTTAAGTACTAACCACTAAGGAAGACCAAAGCCAAGCTCTGCTTAAGTATTTACTACTAGCTGCTCATAGTGGATTTTACCAAAACCAGATTGCTTATACAAGGCTGATTGTCAGTAGCATTACCTCGCTTAGTACTTATGCTAAGGTTTGTTGGGCATTTTTTAAAGAAAAAATTAAATTGAGTCAGGATTTACAGTTTTTGAGTTACTCATCATGTAACTTGAGAGTAGTGCCTAGCAGTGCCTCTACACTAATTCTCTCCCTGATAAACCAAAAACATTACTGGGCATAGCTTTACAATGTTACGCTAATAAGGCATTATTCGGGGTTATTACTAGCCGCTCACCCATCGGACCGTGAGTCTGTTTGTGGTGCCAAGGCAAGTCTTAGCAATACATAGTTAGCAATACATAGTCAGTTTGGTTTGGAGCAATAGAAGCAATGTATAGTCCTAGCGAGTCTACTAATTCCAGCACTGTTACAGAATTTGGTAGTCGCACTTACGTTTATGAGGTAGTCGGTCTTCGTCAAAATGGACCGATTCGCCAGAGTGGCACCGTTTTGTTGACGGTGCCCTATAACCGCATGAAGCAGGAAATGCAGCGGATTGCTCGCATGGGAGGGAAGATTGTCAGCATTAAACCTTTATCCAGTAGTGCTGCTAATGGGTCAGTGGCTCAAACACAACCTACCCAGTCAGAAAACACAACTAAGCCTACCCAGTCAAAAAACACAACTAAGCCTATGACTCAAGCGAAACCCAAAAAGGCCAAAGATGATATCCCTGTCAATACCTATCGACCCAAAAACCCCTTCATTGGTAAGTGTATATCAAACGAACAACTAGTCCGGGAAGGGGGTATTGGTAATTGCCGTCACATCAAATTTGACCTTTCTGGAGGTGATCTGCGGTATCTCGAAGGTCAAAGTATTGGGATTATTCCCGATGGTACTGATGACAAAGGCAAACCCCACAAGCTTCGTCTGTACTCCATTGCTTCTACTCGTCACGGCGATGACTTGGATGATAAGACAGTATCCCTCTGTGTCAGACAGCTGCAGTACAAACATCCGGAAACTGGGGAAACCGTAAACGGTGTCTGCTCTACCTTCCTGTGCAATATGAATCCAGGGGATGATGTCAAAATCACTGGACCGGTCGGTAAGGAGATGTTGCTGCCATCAGACCCCAATGCCAATATCATCATGATGGCAACGGGAACTGGTATTGCACCATTCCGCGCTTTCCTATGGCGGATGTTTAAAGAGCAGCACGAAGATTACAAGTTCAAGGGCTTGGCTTGGCTGATCTTTGGTATTTCTACTACCCCTAACATCCTCTATAAAGATGATTTAGAAGCAATGCAGCAGAATAACCCAGATAACTTCCGCCTCACCTATGCCATTAGCCGTGAGCAGAAGAATTCTGAAGGGGGCAAGATGTATATCCAGCACAGGGTGGCGGAACATGCTGACGAGTTGTGGAAGCTGATGCAGCAACCCAACACCCATACCTACATCTGCGGATTAAAAGGTATGGAAGGTGGTATTGATGAGGCTTTGACCGCTGCAGCGGCTAAGGAGGATGTAGATTGGACTACATACCGACAGCAAATGAAGAAAGCACATCGCTGGCACGTTGAAACCTACTAGGTTACGGCTGGTCTAAAGTAAATCCTCCTTTTGGAGGATTTAGATCAAATTAGCGCGTCTGTTTTTTTTGGCCATAGGGCTGAGTAAAACAGGCGCGCTAATGTTTTTTTGAGGTTATTCTATAGGGCTGCGGGCAGGGAATAGGGATGCAGCAGGGTTTTGGGTAAATAAAAACAAGTTTAACATGGCTACACATTTGCCTTGACTGTTGTGCTCACTTGATATAGAAATCGATTCTTGCTCGTACGTCATGGGGCTCTTTACATCGCTATTGTGATTAAACTCAAGGTATCTCGACAAGCCAGCCATTTCCAACTTCAACGGAAATATTATGCCAGGCATGAGCTTATTTGCCTCTGTACGACCCAAATAAGCTCATGCCTGACACTGAGGCTATAGTTACAAAAATAATTAAGACAGTGCAATAAAATCCGGGTACACGTATATAAACCTTACACAATCAAGGAATAGTAATTACAGGAGGTAGCGTCAGCATGAGTAACAGTCACAACACCAACACAGGTGGTGACAATTACAACAACAATGTCCAAGGCGACTATGTTCAGGGCGACAAAGGAGATACCATCACCCAAACAGGTAGTTCACTCGGCGTGGGTGTCAGCAAAGGCACTACTAATATTGACAATTTACACCATTTAAGTGTAAACACCAACGAATCTAAGTCTCAATCCCTCCCCCAAGCAGCAGCAGAAATCCAACAATTACTCAAACAACTAGAGCAAACCAATCCTACCGCCACAGAAGCACAGCAGGAAGCCTTTGTCAGTGCAGCTATTGCACCAACCAAGAAGGAAAGGCTAATTAATGCTCTCAAAGAAGGTGGCCAAGGAGCAATTGAAGAATTTCTTGATAACCCATATTTGAACGTAGCAATTAGAATTATTGAAGGGTGGAGAAACCCTTAATTTTACAGGTGCGTCTATCGGTAAACTGCTGGAGCTTGAAATGTGGACATGGCGGAGAACAAATTGCCTGGAAAGCCCAACATCAACACCGAGGGCGGTAATTATAGCGATCGCATCGGGGGTGACTATATCCAGGGCGACAAAGGAGACACCACCACCCAAAGTGGTTCACTCGGCATGGGCATTAGCGAAGGCACTACCAATGCCCACAATCTAGGCGGAACCATCAATCAGAAGGTTGAGAGCAATTGTAACCAAGCCCAGAACATATACAACATAGAAAATTTGAACTTTGTCGCTCCAGACGTAGCCAGTGGAGCTAATAGGCTCCAAACTCCTGTAAATAAACCCCAACAAACAACTGAGCATAGTGAGGCGGCTGGACAAGACCAGTCCACACCTGGGAGCTATCTTACCCAAAACAATGGTAAAAATCCATCGAATACCCCACATTTGGGCAAGTTAGTATCTTCTGACCATAAATATAAAGGTCATCTAGTACATATTAACCTGCAATTTGTTAGGAAATCAGGAGTTATTGACAATAAAGAAATCGCCATTAAACTCGACATTTCATTTGGGGAAGTTGAACAGGTTGTTGTATACAAAAAAAAACCATTACTTGGTAAGAATACAGAAGCCCATATTAGATTTGGGGTTAAGCGCGGTGAACTAGAAATCGAGTTTACAAATGGAACCATGCCTCCCGAAAAAAGGAGGTTAAAAGAAGATCCAAAAGGGGAATGTAAGATAAACGCGACAGGAATTAATGAAGCTCCCACATGGCAATTTAAAGCTAGGGAAAAATCAGGAATATTAGAAGGTCAACGCACTGTTGAAGAGTTAGGAATTGTTGAGTTATCGGACAGTCCCTGTATTGCAGAAGCAACTTTCAATGTCAGCATTAGCAGCAATGGTCTTGAAATAACTGCCCAAGATGGCGCATGGAATAGCGAAACTGAATCTAAGCTCAAGATAGAAACCAAACGCCGTGCATTCTTCAAGCGTTTTGTTGAGCCTATATTAAAAGACTATGTGAGCAAGGTAGTGTTGCAGTATGACTGAGCCAATGACACCCGAAGAACTTGGTGACTTGTTCCAAGCAATTGACAATGAACCAACAGGAAAGCTTTCTGAGTTAGCAAAAATTGCTGGTCTTAGTCTGGAGTCCGATTATATTGGTGCAGATCTTAGTGGTGAAGATCTTAGCGAAGATAACCTCGAAGGTGCTAATCTCAGTGATGCCAATCTCAGCAATGCTAATTTCCAACGTGTCAATCTCCAACGTGCCAATCTCCAACGTGCCAATCTCAGTGGGGCAAACCTTAGTAATGCAAACCTTATCGACGCAAACCTTATCGACGCAAACCTTAGTAATGCAAACCTTAGTAATGCAAACCTTAGTAATGCAAACCTTAGTAATGCAAACCTTAGTAATGCAAACCTGATCGGTGCAGACCTTAATGGCGCTAATACTAGTGGTATAAAAACTAACAAGGAGACTAAAACTGATAGCATTAATAACATTAAAATAGGCAAAATGGGGGTCAGTACCTTTTCTGGTAGCAGTGTGGAAGTTGCAGCATTTAGTTCAAAGTCCTCTTCTTTGACTGCTCCGGTTTCTGTGCTCCTAAACCACAAACAGATCCAGTATCTCAAAGGCTACTACGACAAGCTCTTGTGGGGGTGCAAATTGCTACATCGGTGTGACTCAGATGACATCCTCAGCCAGGTATGGGAGAAGGCAGCGGAAGTCGAGCGCTTACAACGCCCGATTGAAAACCCTATGGCGTGGGCGAAGAGAGTCGGGGAGCGCATTATTTTGCAAGAGAAAAGAAGGGAACTATCGGAAAAAAAGTTCATCCAGAAACTCAAGCCCATGATGCAAAGCCAAATTTTTGGTAGCCCAAGGGACGACCTTGAGGGTGATGGCAGACTAGAACAGATGCTAGCTTTAGCCCTCAAGGAACTCAAGCAAACCAAGCCAGACTTTTACCAACTACTGGTCATGCGCTTCATTGATGAGCTGAGCTGGGAGCAGATATCGTCAGAGTTGGAACCAGACACTGCCATTACCCAAACAACTATTAACAGGGTGCGTCGCAGGGAAAGTAGCGCTTTGGAAAAACTGAGGAAAATTTTCTTTAGAAACCTCAATAAACTTAATAACATAACCGATAAAAATGAACCTCCCCCCTAACTAACCACCTTAGCGGTAATCATCCCAATCCCATACTGACCCCTTAAAACACCCATCGCCCTCTCAAACAGAACCCAAACCACTCGCCCTTTGCTTCAAGACGGGAACAGGGAATCAAAAAGCTTGTTACATAAAGGTTTTATCAATTAAATCATGTCAGGATCATTACCCTTGATAAAAATCTACCCCATCCTCCCTACACATCCCACATCTCCCACCCTCCTGGGAAACACCATTACAAGCCTTGCTATCACTCCCTTGCTCACAGAATGAGAGTTATGTTAAATTTAGTTAAAATAACGTTACAATAACTTGTGTTATCACCAGTTATGTGGCAATACCCCTCATGGGTATTGACCAAAAATACAAACATACTATAGGCAAACGGTTTTAGGGTATTGAATGGATATTTGATCTTGATTTGCTTTGTAATCAGATCCTCCCTCACAGGGTGATACCAGCATTCGTTACCAGTAATAGAGGCGAATAAGACATGAAATTTTCTTGGAGAATACTCCTACTCTGGACATTACCTGCCCTAGTCATTGGTTTTTTCTTTTGGCAGGGAACATTTGCCAGTACTACCGGGAATATGGGTAGTAATACCGCCAGTACTCGCATGACCTACGGTCGGTTCTTGGACTATATTGATTCCGGTAGAGTCACTAGTGTTGACCTCTATGATAGTGGTCGCACAGCGATTGTAGAAGCTGTGGATGTGGATCTTGATAACCGCTTACAGCGGCTGCGAGTAGATCTGCCCATTAGTGCGCCGGAACTGATTTCTAAGCTCAGAGAGTCTAATATTGCTCTGACTTCCCATCCCGCTCGCAATGATGGGGCAATTTGGGGACTGCTGGGGAATTTAATTTTTCCGATTCTCTTGATTGCGGGATTATTTTTCCTATTCCGTCGCTCCAGCAACATGAATGGTGGTCCTGGTCAAGCGATGAATTTCGGGAAATCCCGGGCGCGGTTCATGATGGAAGCCAAAACTGGGGTCCTGTTTGATGATGTGGCCGGTATCGAAGAAGCGAAAGAGGAACTCGAAGAAGTAGTTACCTTCCTCAAGCAACCGGAAAGGTTTACCGCTGTCGGAGCACGAATACCAAAAGGTGTGCTGCTCGTCGGTCCTCCTGGAACTGGTAAAACCCTCTTAGCAAAAGCGATCGCTGGTGAAGCAGGAGTGCCTTTCTTTAGTATCTCTGGTTCCGAATTCGTGGAAATGTTCGTGGGTGTTGGTGCCTCTAGGGTTCGTGACTTGTTCAAAAAAGCTAAGGAAAATGCCCCTTGCTTGATATTTATCGATGAAATTGATGCGGTAGGACGGCAACGGGGAGCTGGAATTGGTGGTGGTAATGATGAACGGGAGCAAACCCTAAACCAATTGCTGACGGAAATGGACGGGTTTGAAGGAAACACCGGCATTATCGTGATTGCGGCTACTAACCGTGCGGATGTGCTAGATACAGCTCTGTTACGTCCCGGACGCTTTGACCGCCAGGTAATGGTAGATCCCCCAGACCTGAAAGGGCGGGTTAAGATTTTAGAAGTCCATGCTCGGGATAAAAAACTGGCTTCAGAAATTTCCATCGAAGTGATCGCAAGACGGACTCCTGGATTCACTGGTGCTGATTTATCCAACCTCCTCAATGAAGCCGCTATCCTGACTGCTCGCCGTCGCAAAGAAGCGATTACAATGCTGGAAATCAATGATGCGGTTGACCGGGTAGTGGCTGGAATGGAAGGTACTCCCCTGGTAGATAGCAAGAACAAGCGATTGATTGCTTATCATGAAATTGGTCACGCTATTATTGGTACCCTAGTCAAGGATCACGATCCCGTACAGAAAGTTACCCTGATTCCCCGAGGACAAGCTCAAGGTCTAACCTGGTTTACTCCTAGTGAAGAACAAGGTTTAATTACCAGAGCTCAGCTTTTGGCTCGGATTACTGGAGCGTTAGGGGGTCGAGCTGCCGAAGAAGAAGTATTCGGTCATGCTGAAGTCACTACTGGTGCCGGTGGTGATTTGCAGCAGTTGACTGGGATCGCACGGCAAATGGTAACTCGCTACGGCATGAGTGACTTAGGTTCTCTGTCCTTGGAAAGCCAAGAGGGAGAAGTCTTTCTCGGTGCGGGATTAATGTCTAGGGCAGAGTACTCTGAAGAGGTTGCTGCTCGGATTGATCAGCAAGTTCGTCAAATTGTAGAACATTGCCATCAAGAAGCACGAGATATCATTCGGCAGAATCGAGATGCGGTTGACCGATTAGTGGATCTGTTGATTGAGAAAGAAACTATTGATGGTGATGAGTTCCGTCAAATTGTGGCTGAGTACACCGATGTGCCTGAAAAGCCACAGTATGTACCTCAGTTATAAGGGCTTGTTGAAGGTTTAAGGTTGAAGAAGGTTGTTCGCGTAGCGTGGCCGAAAGGCCAAGGTTGAAGGTTGTTCGCGTAGCGTGGCCGAAAGGCCAAGGTTTAATGTTGTTCGCGTAGCGTGGCCGAAAGGCCAAGGTTTGAGGTTAGTGGACAGTAGGCAAAAGTATCACAAAGCTTGGCCATTGCCTCAAGTAATTTGCTATACTTTAACTATGAAATTAGTGCAATGACCTTGTCTCAATTCAATAAATTTCCCGAAAACCAAGGGTTTTGTAGTGAGATTGGATCTGGTTTACGCACTTTTATGATGGCGCACAGTGAGGCGAGCAATCCCTCGCCTCACTGTGCTTTGGGAGATACCCCCTGGCTGAGCAATCAGCTTGCATTGGCGGGCTAAAGTTGATATTGGTAGACTTTGGTAGCTAAAAAGTATCGGTTACAGCAAAATTTAATCGGTAGTTGAGTGGGCATCGAACCCATACAACTACCTACTATCAATCCCCGGCTTTTTCACAAGTCGGGGATTGTTGTAATTTTGTTCATTTTCCACAACCCCGACTCCCGACTCCCGACTCCCGACTCCCGACTCCCGACTCCCTACTCCCTACTCCCTACTCCCTACTCCCTACTCCCTGTTCCCTATTCCCTTTACTAAACTATCTCACCCAATTGAAAACCGCTATATTGATTAATCCAAATATGGCAAAATGACTTGAAACTTTGTTCCCACGCCAACTTCGCTGTCCAGGTTAATCTTACCCCGATGCAATTCAACACATTTTTTAGCAATAGCCAAACCTAATCCTGTTCCTTTTATAGCACCAACATTAGTGGCTCGATAGAAAGAGTCAAACACTCGTTGCTTTTCTTTTGCTGGAATACCAATCCCTGAATCCCGAATAGTTAAAATAGCTTCTTCTGGCTGACAAAATACGTCAAATTTAATGATGCCTCCTTGGGGAGAATATTTAACTGCATTAGATAGTATATTAGTCAAAATTTGTCCAACTAGCTGTTCATCTAAATTAACTTGACTAGAATTACTATGACTAGAAAAATCAATTTTATAGTCACTATTTAAAGTAACCTGTAAATTATTAATAATTTTTTGGCATAGTTTATCTAGATTCAAGTATTCAGGATGACAATCAAGTTCCCCTGATTCAGTTTTATCTAGGAATATCACATTGCTCAGGAGTTGGTTCATGTGTTCAACCGCCCATCCAATTTGTTTAAAATGTTTCAGTTTTTTATCGTCTGACAGTTTCTCACTGTACTTAGCTAGTAATTCAGTAGAGGATTGAATCATCGTCAGTGGAGTACGAAACTCATGAGATATCGTACTAATAACCCGAGATTTAAGTTCACTCAGTTCTTTTTCCTGCTCTAGAGATTTGCGAATGATTTCTGAGCGACGTTCTCGTTCTTGGATATCCGCTTCCAATTTTATTTTCTCTTTTTCTAAAGCTTGAGCTTTTCTAAGTTCAGTGGTGTCTTGTAGCATACCAGAAAAACCGGTAACTACACCATCAATTATCAAGCTTGACTGAATATTAATCTCCCCCCAGCTGCACTTCCCTGTTTTGGTAACATATCTTATTTCATGTTTAAAGGAATCCTTTTCACCGTTGACTAGAGACTCCCACAATTGTTGATAACGTTCCTGATCATCAGGATCAATAAATTTTAGACAATTTTTACCTAGACTTTCTTCTACAGTAAAGCCAGTGAAAGTAGTCCAGGCGGAATTGAGAAATATCCAGTGTCCAGTGGCATCGATTTGAAAAAACACTTCTTTAACACTTTCTACGACAGAACGATATTGTTTCTCCCTCTCCCGTAAGGTTTTTTCGGCTCGATTAGCTTCGATAAGACGACGGACACGCTGCCTTAGCACTGATGGTTGGATGGGTTTAGTTATATAATCCGTTGCTCCGACTTGAAATGCCCAATCAACGGAAGCTTGGTCATTAAGTCCAGTAATCATTAATACTGGTGTTGATTCATTTTTAAGTAGCTTTTGCATTTGGGAGCAACACATAAACCCATCCATCACTGGCATCATAGCATCCAGCAATACTATATCCGGTTTTAGCTCAGTATAAGCTGCCAGACACTGCTCGCCATCTCCTACATCTTCGACGTTATATCCCTCATTTTCCATAAGTTTACACAGCATTGTCCGGGTTGGGATATCATCATCTGCGACCAGGATTATAGGAGCATGGTTTTGTTCAGTATTCATCATAGTTAAGTTACTTAGTTTATACTGTTAATTTTCAATAGTTAAATTTTTTAAAAATTACGTTACATTTTTTTATTTTTGTTTAGGGATAGATAATAATTTTAATATATTTTTAATCAGATTTTTTATACTAACTTACTAACCTAAAGTACTTGTAAATACCTTGATAAAACTTGCTATAGTTGTAAACCTTAGGACAGGAATTTTGCCTGCACGAGCATGATGCTAACAGGAAAAATTTATTTGACGAATCAAATCGGATGGTAGTTTGAGAAGGTTTAAAAGTCCCCTGCTTTATCTTCCTGGATCATCTCTAGTTGCTAAAACCGTATTTTTGGGGATTTTTTTGAGCTTGTAGTCAATTAAGATCTAGCAGAAATTACTCAAAGTGTTGACTATTTACTTTTGACTGTTAACTGTTGACTAGCAATAGTCAACTTAAGCCAATGCATAGCCCTACCCAAATTCTGGTAAGGCACACACCAAATTTCTTTCCTCTGGTCTGCTTCTTCTCACTCTGCCCCTCTGACCCTAAAAAAAAAGAAGAGAGTCACTACTGCGGCTCTCTTAATCATCAGGGTGCATCTACTGATCTAAATATAACACCAATAATGAGGGGTGCAACCCCTCACCCCAAAAAAATAACAAAATGTTATTTTAGATACCGTCTTCAGGAGTTAACTGGAAACGGATGGGTTAACCCATGTAACGGATATAACGGAAGATGATATGGTTCTACAAAGACTCAAGTTGTGGTCAAGACGTCAAACTCTGCAATGGCTAATCTTCGCATCCAGCACCGTTATCCTGGGGGCATGTACTCCCTTACAGCAAGCATCTTCTGGGAATGACTTGGGTGATGCTAAGCCTAGCCCATTGATGTCTTTATCCCTAGGGGTGACCACTTGGATTGGTTTGACTCCTCTTTTGATTGCGCTCAAAAAAGGCTTCTTTGAGGAACTGGGGCTAAGGGTTGACCTGAAAACCTTTGGGTATAATCCCGATTATATCTCTGCCTTTTTAGCAGGAAAACTGGATGCTATTGCCCCTGTAACCTCTGAAGCAGTCTTATTGGCAACTAAGGGCAAAGACTATCGCATTGTTTTGGTAGAGGATAACTCCGTTGGTGGGGATGGCATCTTAGCCCGCAACAGTATTAGTAGCATTAAGGACTTTAAGGGCAAGAAGATTGCTGTTGAAAAAGGGGCAGTTAGCCATTTCTTTCTACTAAAAGTACTCACAGCAGTTGGGTTGAGTGAAGCTGATGTTACCTTGGTGAACGTGGATCCAGCGGGAGCAGCAGCAGCTTACCAGGTGGGGAATGTGGACATTGCTGTTACCTATGCACCATTCCTAAAACAGGCTAACTTGGCTCAACCTGATGGACGCATTATCTACGACTCGTCCCAAATACCGACAGCGATTACGGATGTTTATCTGTTTGCCACTGAGTATATCGAAGCCAACCCGGAGGCGGTGGAAGCCTTTGTCAAAGGGGTTTTCAAAGGACTAGGGTTTCTCAATCAATATCCATCGGAAGGGTTAGCGATCGCAGCTAAGGAGTTGAAAATTGAGCCGGATGCCCTAGCTGCTGATCTAAAAGGGATTCGTCTCCCAGATGCTCGTGCCAATCTGGAAATGCTAGGAAATAAGCAGAGTGATTCCTACTTACTGGAGCCCTTGATGGATGTGGCGAGGTTTTTGGCAAAGCAAGGCAAGATTGATACTATTCCTGATATGGAGCAATTTCTGGAACCGAAATTTGTGAAAGCCGCTTTAGAAGCATTTTAGTTCATGTAGGGTGGGCAGTGCACCAGACAGATTCAGAAGCTTGCAAAGCGCGTTGGTAGGCACTGCCCACCCTACGATTAATGACAATGGTGCAAGATCTCAGTCAAAGCCGCTTTAGAAACATTACACATTACCTAAATTTGCTGTCACTTAAGACCCCTGTGCCACAACCTATATCTTCTCCCCGCAAACGTTACCTACGACCATCTGTATTTTGGAGTATCCGTCAGGGCTTTCCTGGCTGGCTCAGTGTCCTGCTCACCATCATTGCCTTAGTGGTACCCCTGCTAGTTTGGATCTTCCTAAGCTATCAAGAATTAGTAGACCCAAGATTCTTGCCAAGTCCGATGGTTGTCCTGAAAGCTGGCTGGAAGATGTTGACAGAAGAGGAGTTACTGACTGATATTATCGCCAGTTTTACCCGTGTGCTAGTTGGTTTTCTGTTTGCGGCAGTAGTTGGTATTCCCATTGGCATTGCCATGGGGACATTCTACAGCATGGAGAGCCTGTTTGGTACGATTGTCGGTATTGTACGCTATATGCCAGTGGCGGCGTTTATGCCCCTAATTGTTCTATGGGCAGGGTTAGGTGAAACCGCAAAGATCATAATTATTTTCTTAGGAATTGTGTTCTACAACGCGATAATGATTGCTGATGCTGTCAAGTTTATCCCTGATGAAATGCTTAATGTAGCTTACACCTTGGGGGCGAATCGGGTTGATCTATTATTTCGAGTGATTCTACCAGCAACTCTACCAAATATTATTGATACGATGCGGGTTAATGTTGCTGGTGCCTGGAATTTTCTGGTGATTGCGGAATTAATTGCTGCTGAAAATGGTTTGGGCTTCAAGATTATCTATTTTCAACGATTCCTAGAAACCGATAAAGTTCTCTTTTGTATTTTAGTCATTGGATTGATTGGGTTGATGCTGGATTTTGGGTTTAGGTTACTTTTTCGCTTAACTGTTCCTTGGTCGGAACAATTTGTTGATCGTTAAAGGTTTAAGAAGGTTTAAGAAGGTTTAAGAAGGTTTAAGAAGGTTGAAGGTTGAAGGTTTAATAAGGTTGAAGGTTGAAGGTTGAAGGTTGAAGGTTTAATAAGGTTGACTGTTTAAGGTTTAATAAGGTTGAAGGTTGAAGGTTTAAGGGTTAATAAGGTTGAAGGTTTAAGGTTTAATAAAGTTGAAGGTTTAAGGTTTAATAAAGTTGAAGGTTTAAGGTTTAATAAAGTTGAAGGATAAGTATTCAGCTGATAGCTGATAGCTGTTCGCGTAGCGTGCGCGTAGCGCTTAAGCTGATAGCTGATAGCTGTTCGCGTAGCGTGCGCGTAGCGCTTAAGCTGATAGCTGACAAGGTTATTATGTTCAAGGTTATTTAAAAATGACCAATAATCACAATTTGCCTAAGCTACAGGTGTGTGATATTTCCAAAAGTTTTCGGCACCGACGGGAAGAATTGGTAGTGCTAAAGGATATTAATCTCGATCTTGAAGCGAATGAATTTGTCTGTATAGTTGGACCGTCTGGCTGCGGCAAATCAACCTTGCTCAACATTATCGCTGGACTAATTCCTCCCTCTAAAGGACATGTAAAGGTAGATGGTGAGGTGGTTTTAGGTCCTGGTCGGGATCGGGGCATGGTTTTCCAGAACTATACCCTATTTCCCTGGCTAACGATTGCTGATAATATCGGTTTTGGTCTGAGGTTACAACGATTGCCTAAAGCGGAATCCCAAGAACGGATTGCTTACTATTTGGATGTAATCGGTCTAAGCCGCTTTGCTAATGCCTACCCCAAACAGCTGTCAGGGGGGATGAAACAGCGGGTTGCGATCGCACGAGCGTTGGCTAATGAACCGGAAGTGCTGTTGATGGATGAGCCCTTTGGAGCCTTAGATGCCCAAACTAAGGAGGAATTGCAGGAATTCTTCCTCGGACTTTGGCAGAAGACCCATATTACCGTTTTGATGATTACCCATGATGTGGAAGAAGCAGTGTTCTTATCCCAGCGTATCTATGTGATGGGAGCTCATCCCGGTTGTATCCGGGATAAAATTATGATTGATTTGCCAGCTGTTCGTACTCTGGATACAAAGCTAACCCTGGAATTTGTGGAATTGAAACGGCAGGTAATTCAGGGTTTGCGCATTTGATCATGGTTATTAATTGGAGATAATCGCTATTTTATTAACTCTTTTATAGTCTTTATTAAGATTAGAATAGTTGTCCAATTTCTCTCCAGAAAGCCAGGTTTTGACGATATCTACAACTTCTGCTGTAGCCTCGACAGTAATCCGAGCAACAGCGTTATCCCATTCCCTTTCATCCTGCCAATCTTCTAAATCAATTGCTATTCCATCACCATCTGTGTCAATCCAAATGTGTCTTTCTGGATAATTTAGGCTTTGGAAAGATAAGGTAGATAGACAGGCTTCAGCACGATCTGTTTCATAGGCTATTGGGATGATATCCCCAATCATTTGCCTAAGAGTTTCGGTAATATCATCCTTTGGATCAGTTCTCAAAGTCATCAGGTTACCTCATTTTTTTAATTTTTCTCTGTTATCTGTCAGTAGCTTGCGAATGTTTATCCCTGCTACTCTTCCAGCTTTAAGAGCTTCTTCAACTGTCATGGTTTTTGCTTCATCAGGAAGAACTTGGTTAATATTAGCTCTTCGGAATCTAGCAATATACTCTTGGACAGTGAGAAAGCGATTTTTGTAAAGCTGGCCAGTTATAGGTGAGTTGAGATTACCAAGTTTACATTGTTTAGCCCAATCCTCAAATTCTTTGTCTGGTTGTTCAACTGCCACTGGGCAAGGATTACTATAGAAGTATACAATATCAATTATATACCGATTCAGATCTTCCGTAAATCAAGATGCTAAATACTGCACTAAATATAGGATAGTAGTTGTTATGGTTTTTGCTTCTATTATCGATTACCCAAGACTAATTATTACTCTTGGGTAATCGATAGTATCACGTTAAGCGATCGCATTGTAAGCGAACAGCTAATGCGCTACTTGAGGTGCCAAAAGCCAACGGCTGACCGCTGACCACTGACCGCTGACCGCTGACCGCTGATAGCTGAATGCTTACTAGAAGGTTAAGCGATCGCATTCACAAAATTCTGATAAGCGCTCTCAACATTCTGGGCTTGGGAGGCGACATCAGCCTCTAACTGTTTCAACCGAGCTAATTCTTGCTCCCGATTAATTTCATGAGATTCTTTTTGCTTCATTAAATTATCTAATTCCGCTTTGCGAGCTTTAATATCATCATCCATCCGCTCAGTTACTTCCTGCTCATACATATCAAAACATTCTTTGATAGCATCATAAATTGGTTGCCATTGCTCTTGTGCTACCTGAGGCAAATATTTCACCAACTCTTTTCTAGCTGCTTTCACCAATTCCTTACGAGCTTGATCGGCTTGCACGACTCCAACTCCTAATCCTAATAAGGCTAGACCCACTGGTCCGAGAGCAATCCCAGAAACATAGGTAATGATGCTACCAATTCCCATGACTGTGATGAAATTCAGCACAATATTTTTCCAATCGAAACCAGCTCCAGCCATGGCGACTCCTGCTAGATTACCTCTAGCTAAGGAAAATAATCCTGCTGCCCATTTTGCCCAAGCGGGAGCGTTATCTTCTGTGGTGTAGCTACTCACCGGTCTTACGGTTTGTCCGGTTAACTTTTGATTAATTTTATCCGTGACTTTAGTATAGGAAGCCCCGTAGGTTACCGCACTGCGAGATAGCTGTTCAAAGGCAGCATCCATCTCTTTTTCAGCCGTCTTACTCCACTCTGACAATTTATCATTAATATACCGTTCAAATGCCTGTCTCAACTCGGATTCAAAGGCTTCTCGTTTGCCTGTACTCAAGAAATCCATAAATCGGAGTTCAGGTTGATAGTGTAAAAAATCCGACTCAAAGGTATTGCCTAAATTTAAAACATAGGTACGAAAGGAATCTGCGATCGCTTTCGCTTTACTATCACGAACAGTTTTAATTTCATCCTTGAATTGCTCACCAATATCCTTGAGTTTATTAAATTCTGGTTCAACGGAATTAATCCGTTCCTTCAATTCATTTAAATCTTGCTCTAGCAAGGGGATGCGACGTTCAATAGCTTCATGAACATGGTTACTACCTTGACGGGCTAAGGTTCTCGCTTGTCGTAATTCAGAAATAGCTCGTTCCTTCGTTAAAAATGTATTGAGTGCTCCCATAAACTCTGGAAATCCTGTGCCATCAAGAGACACGTCTGGATTTTTAACTCGCTTGCGCAGGGCATTTATTGCTGATATTTCAAACACTCGTTCATCATAGATATCATAGCCATCTACCTGACAATAGTCTGCCAAGTTAGCCTGAAATACTCGCCTTAGTCTATCTTCAGCTTCTTCTAATTCTTCTGTATCATCCGGGTCAATCAAACTTTCCCGAATCTGGTCCCAAGCATTAATTAGAAAGAAAACCGTTAATCCCCGGTCTTTTAGATAATTTTCTAGATAACGACGTTCCCCTAAAGTACAGGGCTGAGTTGCTCTGAGGACAAACAGGATAGCGTGACAATTATTAATGTAACCGAGGGATAACTCATTGCGCGCTTCCGTATCATTCAGTCCTGGACTATCTACAATTTCAATCCCTTTTTCTAGCAATGGTAAGGGATACTCCACCACGGCATGACTAACATTCGGAAACGCTAACTTCTTCTGTTGTTCCAGTCGCTTTGCTTCAGCTGGATCGATGGTATAGCGATGCTTAAAGGATTTAAAATCAATTTCTTCTGGTGGTGTGTCATCATTAAAGTACACTGTCACCTTCTTTTGAGCACCATAGCGTAAAACTGTCAGTAAAGCTGTGCAAGGATTGACATCACTGGGGAGTAAATTCTCACCAATTAAGGCATTGATAAATGTACTTTTTCCCCGCTTCATATCCCCTAATACCAGTAGTCGGAATCGCCCCTGCTGTAAATTTTTACTAGCTTTAGAAATATCTTCAATATCTCTATCCAAGCCTAATTTACCAGAATTTTGCTCCCCTGCGGATTCCGATTGTTCTAGTATATTACTGATTTGACTCAAGTAACTAGCTATTTCACCACGCACCGTGGCAACTCGATCGAGATCATTGAGAAAATTTGTGGTTTCGATTTTAGTACTCATATTTATATAGCGTTTGTATCTAGGTTGTCAACACAAGTATTGTAAAAAAAGGCAAAAGGCAAGAGGCAAAAGGCAAGAGGGGCAAGAGCTCCGTAGTTTTATTGTCCAATAAAAAAAACCTTCTAGGTTTACATCTCAAATACAAACCCTATAGTATTTATATTTGAGATGTAAAGATAGGAGTGATAGAAAAAGGGAACAGGTAACAGGGAACAGGGAACAGGAAATAGGGAAGAGTACTCAAGATATCGGAGGAGTTTTTGGTGTTATGCTAAATTAGCTTCATGATCTATTTAGAAATGCTATAGTTTGAGTTTAGCTAATTAATGGTTTCAACACTCTCTACTCCCTACTCCCTAGGGGAGCATGTAACTTTTGTTAATCTCTGATTTAGATCCCCCTAAATCCCCCTTAATAAGATACGGCTGGCGAAATTAATATTTGTTTACAAAAGGATGAGCAGATGTGGAAAAGATCCTTTGTTCGTAGTTGGTTTGGGAGTTACAGTTGAAACAATTGTATCAGTTATCAAACTGAGGAGTTGCNCCATGGAACAAGTGTCTGGGGTGATTGGTGCTGCTCCCCTCTGGCATCGGATTATGTTACACCTGCATCAATCTCAAGAACCTGCTCCGTTTCAAGCTCCTCCCGGTTTAGTCCAACGTCCAGTGTGCGCCCTTTCCGGTTTGCGTCCCACTCCTGCTTGTCCAACTGTTGTCCAGGAATACTTCTATCCAGACGACCTCCAGGATTACGAACGTCAATCCGATACGTTTTATCAGATGACCAGTGTTGGAACTAATCAGCAATCGCCCCAGTACATCGTTAATTTACCTGATGAGTACAACGAGTGGTTAGCAAGACAACCGCAAGGAAATCTAGCGCCAGGGAAACTAAAAATTTTGTCTCCTCGGGAGGGGGATTTGTACATGCTATACCCTACTGAATCGGATCAAGATAGCAACAGTGCTGTTCAACGGCTAGAGTTCAAGGTGGCTGGGCTAAAGTCTGAGTCGGTCGAGTGGTGGTTGAATGGAGAAAAGCTAACTAGCAACTCATCCAATTCCTTCTTTTGGCCTCTGGGTCCTGGTGATTGGACATTGGAGGTAAAAAGCGGTGACATTAGCGATCGCGTCACTTTCAAGGTGCAGTTAGCGGAAAATCCACCAACTCGCCGGGGGTTTTCTATTGCTGGCCCTTAGTAATTTGTTAATTGTAAATAGTTAATTGATAATTTACCTGCATCCATCGCTTATATCGGGGAGTTTCAGTGGTTCGATTTTTTATGGCAAATTTCAGGAAATATCTGTTGGCAGCTGCGATCGCTGTCTTACTCATCCCAGTACTGATACTAACGAATTATACCTATACTCGGCAACTAAAATCAAACATCAATGCTAGTGAAGTCTATAAAATCCGCTCTTTTCATAGCAAAGATTGCATTGGCAAATTCTATATGGGTCGAGAAATTGCTAAAGTGATGGGACATCAGGGAATGTTGTGGCTGGAACGCCCTAGCAGGGAATCCCAAGAGCCACCTTCTGTAGTTATTGATGCTCTTAATTTAAGACCTACATAACTGTTGCAGATATTGGAGCAGGGACTGGTTACTTTAGCTTCCGATTCGCTCCGTTGGTACCGCAAGTAAAAGTATTATCAGTAGACATTCAGCCAGAAATGATCGACGTCATTGACTTTTTGACAGAAGATAACCATGTTAATAAAGTCGAAACAATATTAGGAAGTTTAACTGACCCTAAAATTCCGGAAAATAGTATTGACTTAGCCTTAATGGTAGATCTTTACCATGAGCTTGAATATCCCCAATAAATGATGGAATCAATTGTTAAAGCTCTCAAACCAAGTGGGAGAGTCGTGCTGGTGGAATATCGAAAAGAAAATCCACTTATTCCTATTAAGGGCTTGCATAAAATGACTCAAAAGCAAATTAAAAAAGAAATGGAAGCTGTAAATTTAATTTGGCAAGAAACCAAAAATGATTTACCGAGCCAACATTTGATGGTGTTTCAAGTTAGTGACAAGTCATTATAGCAGTTCTCAATTAGGTGATATACTTTCATTCTGGGAGTAGGGAGTAGGCAGTAGGGATGCATCTCTACTTGATTAATTCTTACCTCTTGCCTCTTGCTCTTTTTTAAGGAATTATGTTCAAATCTTAAATTTAAGTTATATAAATTAAATTTAAACTAACAAGTTTTTTTTGAATAGGGTGTCAGTGATCAAGATCAGACCAGAAGTTGATTTAGATCACAGACAATTACTCAAACTATATTTACACTGAAGCCAATTAATTCCAGAGGAATAAGTAGGTGCTAGAAGACTTAAACGATATTGAATCGACTCTAAAACAGATAGCTGATAAAGTCGAGGCTGGACTAAAGCCAAAATTTAAGTGTAATGTTGATCAGAACAACATTAATGTTAAAGATCATAACAGCTGTTATGAAAAAGTCAAAGAACTTGGCTATAAGGAGTTAATTGTGGAAAATGATGGTTGTATTGGAGCCCCAAATCTATATCGCTATAAAGTTCTTGATAATGACGAAAAGAAAGTCGCTGAATTTTATACATTAAAAGGGGTTAAGGACTATTTAGATAAAAAAAATAAAAAAGCTTAAGTTTGTGGCTTTCTTGATAAAAACTTGGTGGTAATTTGTATTTACAGGACTTTTGTATATACAGTTTCATCAAGATTTTAATCAAGGAATACAGACATTTTAGATACTGCTAGCGAAATATAAGTTAACATCAAAAAAAATGATTTTGCCGTTGATTAAGTTGTAAAACTATAAAATGTTTTTCGACAATTACACGGAATATCAATGCTTTCAGGATGTTAAGAAATGTTTCGCCAGCAGTATCATTTTTCCGGGGTTTTGCATCTACAGTTTAACCACCAAACATGACCCTTAATTAAATATAGCGTTTATAGGACTCATGAGGTACAGTAACAACAATGAGTAAACCAGTTATGAATATTTTCTTGAGTCACCTTCAGCATTGCGGAGGTAATCCCATCAATTAAATCTTTATAGGTTCTTGCTCCGATTTTTTTCAAAGTACTTTTAACTTTTGAGCAAAAATTTTCTATCGGTTAAAATTCCGGAGAGTAGGGGGGTAAATAAACTAGTTTAGCTCCAGCTTCTTCAATCACTTCTCTTACCATTTATCCCACATTAATTTGGGCATTATCCATAACAACACAGGCATCTGGGGGGGCGACAAGCGCCCCCCCAGGCAGTAGACAGTAGACAGTAGACAGTCAACTGTGGTAATACATCGCTAGTTGATTAACTCTTGCCTCTTGCCTTTTTTGAAGAGATTATATTCACTATTCAAAGAAAAATATTATAGCTTACATTGAGAGTAAAAAGTTTTTTTTTTGAATAGGATATCGGTGATCAAAATCGGACCATAAGTTGATTCAGATCACAGGCACTTACTGAAACTCTATTTACATTGAATGAAATAAATGAAATTAAATTCCGGAGAAATAAGTAGGTGCCAGAAGACTTAAACGAGATTAAATCGACTCTAAAACAGATAGCTGATAAAGTCGAGGCTGGACTAAAGCCAAAATTTAAGTGTAATGTTGATCAGAACAACATTAATGTTAAAGAGCATAACAGCTGTTATGACAAAGTCAAAGAACTTGGCTATAAGGAGTTAATTGTGGAAAATGATGGTTGTATTGGAGCCCCAAATCTATATCGGTATAAAGTTCTTGATAACGACGAAAAGAAAGTCGCTGAATTTTATACATTAAAAGGGGTCAAAGACTATTTAGAGAAACAACCTAAAAACGCTTAAGCCTCTGATAATCTTGATTTGAAATTGGTGATAATTTGTCTTTTCAGGAGTTTTGCATCTACAGTAAAATCAAGATTTTAATCAAGAAATATGGACATTTTTAATTCACTGGACTTTAGACTAAATTTTGGGATTTAACGAAACTTCATAAAAAGTATAGGACTTACGCAAATCCCTCAATTTAAATCTACCTGTAGGGTGGGCAAAACCTTGTCCACCCTACCCATGGAGTCTGTGCGTAAGTCCTGAAGTAATTAGGAATTGAAACCCATGCCTCAAGCACCAAAGAGCGTTTGAGATAGTCTTGGGTGATTTGATTATAGCGTTTATAGGATTTATGAGGTACACTTTTCAACCTCAAAGTCCCCCTTGATAAGGGGGACCAACGGAGGAGCCCTTTGTACCTCATGGCATATAAAATTGCTATATTTGTCTTTTTTGCCGAGTTTGGATTAGGGCTGCATTATCCAAACTCTTCAACTCGTCTTGCGTACACACAATTCCGTTATAGCACTGCCTAAAGACAAGTGCCTTAAAAATTGCTGTAATGACTATTTATCAAGGGTTTCAGTTGAGTAAGTCAATGTGACTACTCAAGGGAGGCAAGTTTCTGATAAACGAGAATTAGTCTAAACTCCAGTGATAAAGATCAGAACAAAAGTTGATTTAGATCACAAACACTTACTGAAACTCTATTTACATTGAATGAAATAAATGAAATTAAATTCCGGAGAAATAAGTAAGTGCAAGAAGAGTTAAACGATCTTAAATCAAGGGTAAAAGCTCTAGAGGAAAAAGTTGATCATAAAGCTGATCAAGTCGAGGCTGAAGAAAAACCAAAATTTCAGTGTTATGTTGATACTAAAAAAATTGATGTCAAAGAGCATAACATCTGTTATGACATACTCAAAGAACTTGGCTATAATGACTTAATTGTGAAAGATGATGGTTGTATTGGACCCCCAGGTCTATATCGGTATAAAGTTATTGATAACGACGAAAAAAAAGTCCATGAATGTTTTTCATTAGAAGGGATCAAGAAATTTATAATAAAAGAACAGAGGAAAAAGGCTTAGAGGATATCTGAAAAGTTTTTTATACTGAATTTTGCCCCCCTAACCCCCCAACTTTGGGGGGAACAAGAGTCAATTTGCTTGTAAAAGTCCCCCAGAATTGGGGGATTTAGGGGGCTTGGATGTAGCAAATGAGACTTCTCAGACAACCTCTTAAGCCTCTGATAATATTGATTATAAATTGGTGATTATTTGTATTTTCATTAATTTTGCATCTACAGTTTCATCAAGAGTTTAATCAAGAAATACAGACATTTTTGATTCAGGGATTTTGCATCTACAGTTTTATACCCAAACATGACCCTGAATTAAATAATTTAATTAAATAACTGGGTTCTAATCCAAATTTATCACTTAATTGAAGCCACGTCATCTCTAATTATGAAATAATTTCAACCATAAAGATTGCCGACCATAGACACACTACGCACTAGCTTTTGCTGCTCCTGTTTTTGTTTCTCATCGCCACTATCATTAATAATTACTAGGATAGTAGAAATCTGATTAACATCAGAAGCATCAGGACAAGAGATAATACATAGATTCACACTGTGCTCTGCTTGAGTATTATGGGATACTAAGGTTTGAGCTGAATAATCTTGCCGACGTTCTTCTTCATTATTGGCCACTAATGCTAGATCGAACCATTCGGCAAAATTACCTTCTTTAATGTGGAGCAAGTCCCGTAAAGACTTCTCCTCAATATCTTTTAAACCAATAAAATCCTTAGCATGATCATTGGCTAGGATAATCTGACCGGTTTTATTGGTAAAAATTACACCACTAGATACATTAAAGACTAAATCTCGCTGCTCTAACTGTTGTTGCTTGACTTTACTAAACAGCTTGGCATTTTGGAGCGCTACACCCGCTTGAATATTAAATGCTTCCATCAAGTCTTGATCCCTACGATCAAAACTTGCCTTCCAGCAATCGGGAGGGTTAGGCCAATCGGCGGGATTGTATGGGGGAAAATTGCCCTGCTTCTTTTTATTGACTAATTGGGTAACAGCAATTAATTCATTATCGGCATTAAACACAGGCATCCCTAACAAACTACAGGTGCGATAACCGGTTTGACTATCAGTTTGTTTGGCAGTTTCTGAATTGGGATGGTCATAGAGATCAAACGGAATTATCAGTGGCTGTTTAGTAGTAACAACTTGACCAGCAAAGCCAGCTCCTTTGGGAATCCGAATTTCTTTTAATGTGCCATCAGCAACCGTTATTTTTGTCCATAATTCATCCTTTTCCTCATCTAACATCCAAACTGTGCTGCGATCAGCAGACATTAGCTCTTGAGCCTGATTCATCACTTTATTCAACGTTTCTTCTAGATCCAAGCTACTTTGACCCAGAGATTGTGTCGCATTTATCAATGCTGAAGCTATTCGTTGTTTCTGAGCTGCTTTATAAAATAAGCGAGAGGATTTAAGAATCATTTGAATGGAGCGGGCGAATTGCGCAAAAAGTTCTTCATCCTCTGGGGTAAAGCCTTTTGTATTAATTTTATCAGCTAAGGGCGCGTCTAAAACCGGCGGTTGTTTTAACTTATTGAGTAATTGGACAACAGCCACTAAATCTCCGTGTTCATCCAGTAAGGGTAAAGCCAGCATGGTATAAGTACGGTATCCAGTTTTGGTATCCCATTGCTTAGCAGTATTAGAACGGGTATCGTCATATAAATCGTAAGGAATATTGACAGTTTTCTTAGTTTGAGCAACATAACCAGCAATCCCTTTATCCGCAGGCACCCGAATCTCTTCTGAGTCTCCTCCTTCCCCCTTAGCCACAATTGACCAGAGTTCATTTTTGGCTTCATCTAATAAAAAAATAGTCGTGCGATCCGCCTGGAGTATCTCTCCAGTTTTGAAGGTGATAGACCGTAACATTTCATTGAAAATGGAATCAAACCCTTCTCTGTCGATCAGAGTATCCATCATGGATAAGGTTTGATTAAAAACTCGTAAGTCTAATTCAAGGTTGGAAACAATATGTTTAAAACTTTCTGGGGTCAGGTGTTGAAGAGACTCATAGATAGTTTCCTTAGTCGTAGCCGCTAGGGCTGGATTAAGTTTCCCTTGTCGTCTGGCTTCTGAATACCGTTGAATTTCTTCTAACGCCTTTTTAAATTCTCGCTTTTCCCATTCTTGGCTAGTGGTCAAAAACTGATAATCTTGATGGCTTAAGCTTTTCCCAAGCGCCCATCTTAATGCATCCTGTAACTGTTGTCCTCGCAGAAGACAGGATGTATCCTGACAATCGGAGTCTAACCAAGCAGCAATTTCATTACTATATGGTCGCCAATTAGCTAACTCTTTATCTACCCAATTTTGGTTAAAAACAGCTTGATAAATACGGTTATAACTTATTAAGTTTCCTTGCTCTTCAACCACTAATCCCGATAGCCGCAATTCTATTTGCTCAGAACTGTTATCAGAAACAATTTCTCCTTGTTGCAGAATTTGCTGATACAATCCCAGTAATCGCCCAACCCGTTGCTGATTCTTAAGAAGACGATCACGAATAGTTTTCAGATGCTCCGGATTATCATGAGATTTCCAATCATCAATCACTTGCGATCGCACTAATTGGTCAACCCACTCTGACTCACCACCTGTGGGGATAGTAGATACAGAATCCAACAAGAGTTTACAAAGCTTTTGGGTCAAAAAAGGTTGACCTCCACTCCAGTACAAGACCTGTTTCAGGACATCCTGGGGATTACTAATTTTTCCTTGTAATCCTTGCGCTAATCCCTGGGCTTCGTGCAACTGAAAGCCATATAGCTGAATCGCCTGACCAATATTAAAGGGTGTGCGTTTTTTATCTTGAATTAAATCTGATGGTGTTGCTACTCCAAGTAGCGCAAACGTAAGGCGTTGGTATTCTGACTTATCCACACGTTGGTTATAGCAGGCGCGAATAAAGGCGAAAAAATCATCAGTTGGGAAATCGAGACTAAGAACGCTATCAATTTCATCAATAAAAATTACAATATTTTGAGTAACTTGCTGGAGCAAAACCTCTTCAAGAAATTCTCTCAATCGCCGCACCGCAAATATCATTTCTCGCTCGCGCCACCAAGTGCGTAAATTAATATCTAGCTCGAAGTCTCTAGCCAGAGAGCGGACAATATTGGCATACCATTGATCGAGAGTGACATGCTGAGTACCATCCATGGATAAATCAATTACTGCACAGGCAACCCCATCCGCTTCAAGTCGGCGCATTACTTGCACTCGTAAGCTAGATTTTCCAGTCTGTCTTGAGTTCAATACATAACAAAACTTTCCAGCCTTCAATCCTTCATATAAATCATTATCTGCTTGTCGCTTAACATAGGTAAGAGCATCGGCTGGTAAAGTCCCTGAGTATATATATTCGTAGGTCATTTTATTTGTTAACTGTTGTTCGCGTAGGGTGGCCTTTTGGCCAAGGTTTAAGGTTGACGGTTTAAGGTTGAACGCGCACGCGTGGCCTTTTGGCCAAGGTTAACTGTTTAAGGTTGAAGGTTAACTGTTTAAGGTTGAAGGTTAACTGTTTAAGGTTGAACGCGCACGCGTGGCCTTTTGGCCAAGGTTGTTCGCCTTTGGCGTCCGTTGTCGGGTAGGTTTAAGGCTTAAGGTTTAAGGTTTAAAATTTAAGGTTGAACGCGCACGCGTGGCCTTTTGGCCAAGGTTGTTGGCCCTAGGCGTTCCCTTCGGGTAGGTTGAAGGTTGTTCGCCCATGGCGTCCCAATTCCTGTAAGTTTAAGGTTTAAGGTTATATGAAGTATGGATTCTGAACTGACCCACTCAGCACTCAGGCTCAAGCCGCTGCCAAAGGCGATCGCAAAAATACTTATGATATAAATCACAGCGAGGCATGACGCTATTCCCTTGCAACTTTACTAACCCCATGCTATATAACTTAAAGGCTTGCTCCGATGGGATAGTTACCCAGCTGTGTGCTTGAACCACTTTCTCCAACGCAGTTTCCAATTCTGGAGACTGTTTGAGATTTCCTAGGTGGCGTCGCAGATGGTCACTGAATGGTCCGGCTTCTGTGGGTGCCACCTCTAACAGTTGCGCTAGGGTAATATGATGATATTTAATATAAGCTAAACCTTTCCGCAACAGATAAGGATGTCCTCCCACCATCGCCATCAGTTCCTCGACTTGTCTGGGATTCCCATTCAGTCCATAACGTCTGACTAACTCCTGTACTTGCTCTGTGCTAAACTCTGGCAACTCAATTTCCAATCCGACATTAGCCAGTGGTGAGTGATTGATATCCAAGGAGCCATAAATTTCTGTAGAATGTACTATCACCAACCGGAGTTTTTTCCAGATAGCGCTACTGCGATCGCCCCGCCTAGCGATGTCATACCAACCACGGAGAAGGCGACAAAAATCATCAGCAATAACGGGGTGTTCAAACACCAGATCAACTTTATCTATAACGAGCACTATCTGGCTTTCAATTTCTGCCAATAAATACTCCTGAAAGTAATCTGTGGTGTTACTATTACATCCAAAAATATCATCCCAATACTCATCCAACTTATTTGACAGCCCTAGAGTCTGACCAACTCTGGCACAGAACCACCGTGAGAATTTGCCGAGGTCCCTATAGACGGTACTATCGGCTAACTCAAAGCTTAAGGTCACAGCTTGATAACCTTGCTGCCTGAGCTCAGCCAGAACTCGTTCAATCACGGAGGTTTTGCCCATCTGCTGGGGTGCTTTGATCCGAATTAGAGCACCAGGCTTGACAATTGCCTCTAACAACTGATCTTCATAAGGAATGCGCTTGACATAAAAGTCAGCATAGAGAGGAACTGGCTTTTGTTGCCCTTCTGACTCTGGCATCGGTGGGACGATGAAAGATTTATATTTACTTAATAACTCTGGATTGACTAACTTAGGCTGATATTGACTAAATAGGTCAATTAACTGATTTCGGAGTGAGTAGTGTTCACCTGGTGCATTCCTCAGCTCAAATTTCTCACACAGCTGCTGCACATGTTTTCTGACAGTAGCTTCTGTGATGTGTAGCGACTTAGCGATCGCTTGATCGCTTTGGCCCGCTAACATTTTCTTCAAGACCTCTCGTTTACGAGGTGTTAGCTGATCAAATGCTACAGTCAAATCTAGTTGATTCAATTTTTCTAAGAACATCTCAGTCTTGCCGATAGAGATTTTGAATAATTGGTTTTGTCCCCTAGACATAGCGTTTAGGTGGTTATCAAGATGCACCAAAAAAAGATAGTATTTATGCTAATTTTAAACCAATCCTAACTAGCTTATCGAAAAGCTGAGCTAGCCATGGGTTTGTGAAGATTTTTACACAAATTATGGATTAGACGTGGCTTGTGAGCCTTTTTCCACAAATTACCCTGATGTCTTCAACGCAGTATAAAGTTTGATTAATGGCAATCAAACCTATACGATGTTATAGATGTCTCAGTACTCTTTTGCCTTTTCCCTCAAGCTAAAACCCTGCGTCTGATGGCACTGAGTACTGGTAATATCATATCACTCCCTGTTGCACTTGTATTACCCAAAATTGGGAGCTTGATGGGTTGTGTTGATAAAGCGATCAACTTTTAGCTATCAGCTATCAGCTTGGTAGATACCTGATCCGAAGTGGGTGAAAACTTGACAAACCTAAGGTTAATACCTCGCCCCTTGTGCCGAACCTAACAAAGCTAAGTGCCTCAGGGCGAATGCTGAGGACTTTGATCTAGCGTTGATCTATATATAGGGATTGAGAGCTGCAAAACAAAACGTCGTTAGTAGTTAGTCAGACCAATGGCATTGCTGAAGGGCGGAATTAATATCAGTGGGGTGGGCATCCTGCCTGCGAAATGAAACGGGCAAGATGCCCGTTCCACGGCAAGATATCCGTTCCACAGGTGCGACCCGTGGCGAATTTAATTCTTAATGGGTCAAGCGCACCTAAAAGATGCCGGTTCCACCAAGATGCCCATTCAAAAAAACTATTAAAATCATTGCATAATTAAGCAATACCAGACCAATTAACTAACTACTAACCCCTAACCCCTAACCTGAAATCCCCCGGATGTGACCGTGGGGATGATCTGAAATCTAAATCAGGAGTTGCTGATATGTCTACTATGATGTTTAATCCTACCGAGATAATCATTGATACCTGTGTTAAAAATCTAGAGACAGGTTTCCACAGCACTTACGGCAGCCTTAAATCAGACTACTGTGAGCTGATTACTTGGGCTACCCACATGGCTCTGGAAAATATTGCTAATAGTGACGCTCTTTATCACAACATTGAACACACCGTCCTAGTCACCGTAGTTGGACAGGAAATCTTGTGGGGTAAGCACATCTGCGAAGGGAGCGTCTCCTGTGAAGACTGGTTGCACGTGATTATCTCCTTGTTGTGCCATGACATTGGCTATATCAAAGGCATCTGTCGCCAAGACCAACCAGACCAAGGATTGTATGCCACAGGAATAGACAATTTTATGATTACTCTCCCTACAGGTGCCACTGATGCCAGCCTTACTCCCTACCATGTAGACCGGGGTAAGCAGTTTATTGATGAACACTTTGGTAATCACCTGCTGATTGATACTAAGCAGATTAAGCACAATATTGAATTAACCCGTTTCCCAGTACCTGATGATCAGGATCATCAAGACACGGTTAACTATCCTGGTTTAGTCAGAGCAGCAGATTTGATTGGTCAGCTGGCTGATCCCCGCTACTTACAAAAAATTAGTGCCTTGTTCTACGAGTTTGAAGAAATCGGGAAAAATCAGATTTTAGGCTATCGTAATCCCGGTGATTTGCGCCGGAACTACCCAAACTTTTACTGGAATGTTGTCTATCCTTATATCAAACCCGCATTGCCCTACCTAGACCGAAGCCTTTCTGGTAAACAAATCCTGGCTAATCTCTATGCCAATGTCTTTCGAGTAGAACACCAATCCCAGCCTAAAGCAATCTTCAGCCATCCCTGTCGCTATAGTCAAACTACAGCACAATTATGTACAGCATGATCACTGTAAAAGGCAAATCATCAAGGCAAATCATCAATGGCGGTTTTGTCTAAAGTTAATTGAAAATTGACCATTGATCATTGACAATTAACAATTAACAATTAACAAATGACCAATGAAAGCCATTTTAATGACTGCTCCTGGTACACCTGAAGTGCTACAACTTCAGGATGTACCAGCTCCCAAAATTAAAAACGACACAGAAATCCTGGTGCGTCTTCACGCTGCTGGTGTTAATCCCATTGACACCAAACTGCGGCGTAGAGGCACCTTTTACCGTGACCAAATGCCAGCTATCCTAGGCTGCGATGGTGCTGGTGTGGTAGAAGCTGTTGGTGCTGGTGTCCAGAAATTCCAGGTGGGTGATGAGGTATATTTCTGTGCTGGGGGATTAGGATTATCTGGTACGGGTAACTATGCCGAACTAGCCGTTGTTGATCAGTCCTTAGTTGCCCACAAGCCTAAATCCCTCTCCTTCCCTGAAGCGGCTGCTGCTCCTCTAGTACTGATCACTGCCTGGGAATCATTGTATGACCGAGGACGGTTGGAAGCAGGACAAAAGGTGCTGATTCAGGCAGGTGCTGGTGGTGTTGGTCACGTTGCTATTCAGCTAGCTAAGCTCAAAGGTGCTGAGGTTTGTACTACTGTCGGTTCTCAAGAAAAAGCTAGATTAGTGCGTCAGTTAGGTGCTGACTATCCTATCCTTTACAAACAAACTAGCTTTGTGAAAGCTGCCTTGGATTGGACTGGGGGAGAGGGAGTAGATTTGGCGTTCGATACTGTGGGCGGTAAAACCTTTTATGACACCTGTGAAGCAGTGCGGGTATATGGCGATATTGTGACTATCCTCCAACCAGACCCAGCCGAAGGTAATTTGAAGACAGCGCGATCGCATAATTTGCGCATCAGTCTAGAACTCATGCTCACCCCAGCCTTGAAAGGACTCACTACAGCTCAACAGCACCAAACCGAGATTCTCCAGCAGTGTGCTAATTGGATTGATGAAGGTAAACTGAAAATTCACCTCAGCCAACGGTTTCCCCTCAAAGAAGCTGCTGCTGCTCACAACGCTATCGAAGCTGGTTCCATGACAGGTAAGGTGGCACTAATTATCCGCTAAAGACAATAGTCACTAATACAACTAATCCCTAATAATTGCTTAAGGGTTATTGGTTTCTGTAAACCTATAACCCTGATTTGCTTAGGTGCGCGCCTCCTAGGGCGAGTAAATCGCTCTTGGGTCACACCTTTAGATGCGGACGAAAGGACTTGAACCTTCACGTCTTGCGACACTAGAACCTAAATCTAGCGCGTCTACCAATTCCGCCACGTCCGCGTACCTTGCGATTTAAATTATAGCATATATTTTAGCTTTTATTGCAACTGCTGGGGAAAATTTTCCCAAATCCCCCTTAAAAAGTCCCTTTATCACCTACACCTCAACTCTCACCCCGCCCCGGAAAGCAATATACCCTTCAATGGGTTTCGCCTTCTCCTTGGTGCTCGGGTAATACCAGGCTGCATAGCTTATTCAAAAGCACCATCTGTAGCACCATCTGTAGCCCATAGGCTGATACGCGACACGCTGATAGCACCATCTGTAGCACCATCTGTAGCCCATAGGCTTACCTGCCATAGATGATAATCGCAATTGAAGGCTAGAATCCAGTCAGGAATAGTTGCCTCGCAATTAAACCCCTAAAAATAGGTATAAATCGGTATTTAATCCTATAAAATGGACATTGACATTTGACTAGCGCTAGAGTATCATTGAAGTAATTGACTCAGGTTTGACGATGCCCAAAAAAGTAGGAATGACCAAGAAAATATCAACCCAGATTGTCCCTGTAGTAGGGATGACTGAGTCGGTTGAACTTGAGTTGTTGTCCACGATGAAGAAATTGGGCATTGTCAGGTCTGAATCCTACAACAAGCTAGGCAGCATAAGTCATTGGGAACTTGATTGGAAAAAAGCTTACCCAAAAGTTAGGAGTTTTAGGACTCCTGAATCCTTGGGACTACCTTCCAAATTGATGGAATGGACTGTAAGCGATGTAGCCAAAGCCATTACGGCTCAGCAGGCAGCTTGCACCGAAGCGGTAATTAAAAAGGTTTACAAAAGGTTTCCTGGAAAAGATAACCAGAACGAACGGAAGGAACTTTGCAAACAACTTAAGACTTTAGCCTTTCTGGACACGCCACTTCTCCACAGACTTGTTAGGAAGGAGTTTCAGCGGGGACATTCTTGGGGTAAAAACCAGATAGTTTATCAACAAGTAGGTTATAAGTGTAAAAAGCTTTCCCGTAATACTTACCAGTTAGAACTAGCTGGACTCACTAGAGGGAAAAGGAACAGGATAGTTGTTAGGTCTAATCGTACAATAAAAGGCCAGATCAGACTGATATATAACCAACTTTTGCCAAGATTTGAGATTCACTTTCTAGTAGATCATGGAACTGTAGAAATTAAATCTGAACGTCGGAGTCTAGGAGTAGACAAGGGTTACACTGAGGCTTTCTATGACTCAGAGGGGCAAGCTCACGGAAAAGAACTAGGGGAAGTAACCACCCAGAAACAGAAACGAATATGTGCAAAAAACCGAAACAGAGGGAAGCTTTGGGCACTTCATAGAAAACTAGAAAAAATCGACCAGGCCAAATCAGCTCGAATATTAGAAAATAATCTGACCAGAAAAACCGAAAATCGCCGCTACAGAAAAAATCAATCAGAACTGACGGCGATAATAGGAGCAGCCTCTAAGTCTCTTTTTAATGGGGAATCTTTAAAGGTTTTTGCGGAAGATTTAACACAACCGTACCGAAATAAGCGTCAGTCTAAGGCCGTGTCCCGCAAACTCAATAGTTGGATGAAAGGAGTTATGCGGGATTCTTTGCAGAAATGGGCTGATTGGACTGGCTCGGTTGTCACAGAAGTTCAACCTAGTTACACGTCGCAAATTGACTCTAGGAATGGAACCCTGTTGGGGAAAAGGACTGGGGACAATTTTACCGGATTTGATGGGGTCGTGTTACAGGCTGATTGCAATGCTGCCAAGAACATCCTTGCTCGCGGTACCGACAAGGAAATAACTCGGTACATGAATAAAACCGAGGTTCAAGCAGTGTTGTTGCGTCGTACCGCGCGTTTCTTGAAAGGGATGGGGCTTAGCCTGCTAGATGCAGTCGAGCTTGGTTGGCTTGATTGTAAGCATACCTTGGCTAAGGCTTTCAAGCAACTCCTCAACGGGATTTGAGGAATGCCTAGAAAGACGGGTGGAAGGTTCAACTCCAATTACTGTATAACCACCCCTCACTCAGGCAACAATAGTGCGGCTCGTTCTTACTAGGAGCCTCGGGAGAACCGAGGGGTATGAGTAAGGGGATAAACGAAGGGAAACCTTCCAAAATCCTAACTGTCCTACGGATGTGAGTGAAAACCTCACCCCTGAGGAGAACAGGTGACTCCCTACCTGGCCACACCGAGACAGACGGCAATCTGTCAGAGTGAAGCTGGCAACAGGGCGCAATCAGAGGGGAAACAGATACCTAAACACTGGCGCTAACGGGGAGGCGACAAGAGTAAACAAGTCCTAGAAAAGTGTCTTAGCCTGGAGCCACAATCTGAGAGGAACATCGTGTGGACTTCATCCTTTTATTCTCACAGCGTTATTAATTGTGACAGCTGTAAACTCCGAGAAGAGGATAGGCAAAGTGGACTGCTCTAAATCGCCATAACAATCTAAAGGATGGAACGAGTAAAAACACCAGCGAAATAAAGGTCTGAGGACAGGTCGTAACCTCAGTAAGTTATGCCAAACTTAATCCCTACTGGTGGGTAAGATGTGACCGGAAACTGGTCACGGGGTTCAGAAAATACAAATCAATGAAGAGCATGGGTAGACACAGACAAAAATCTAGTGACCTTTGGAAAAAGCAGGACTGGAAGCAATTCCAGAAAAACCTTTTCCGCCTACAAAGAAGAGTATTTAAAGCAGTTCAAGCTGGAGATTTGAGGAAAGCACGGTCTCTACAGAAACTGATTCTAAAATCTCGTTCGGCACAGTTACTGGCTATCCGTCAAGTAACACAATTAAATCAGGGTAAACGCACCGCCGGAGTCGATGGGAAGACAGCCCTACGACACCAAGAGCGATTCAAGCTACTAAAAGAACTGAACGATTATGTCCACGTCTGGAAACATAACCGACTACGTGAAATACCAATCCCAAAAAAGAACGGAAAGGTAAGAATTCTTAAAGTACCTACAATCGCCGATAGAGCATGGCAATGTCTAGCAAAATACGCTCTCGAACCAGCACACGAGGCAACCTTTCACGCCCGGAGTTACGGGTTTAGGACTGGACGCAGTGCTCACGATGCCCAAAGACAGATAGCAAACCACTTGCAATCTAATAAAAACGGCATTAACAAAAGAGTAATCGAACTAGACATCAAGAAGTGCTTTGACCGTATCTCCCACAAATCCATTATGGACAGGTTAATTGCTCCAGCAAGTCTAAAGACCGGGATACACCGATGTCTAAAGGCAGGAGTCAACCCGGAGTTCCCTGAACAAGGTACCCCGCAGGGAGGGGTGGTCAGCCCACTACTTGCCAACATCGCACTTGACGGAATAGAGGAAATACACCCAAGCGTCCGATACGCAGACGACATGGTGATTTTTCTTAAGCCAAAAGACAATGCAGAAAAGGTCTTGAATAAAATCAAAACCTTTCTGGCCGAAAGAGGAATGGAAATCAGTGAAGAAAAAACCAGGCTAACCAAAACGACAGATGGATTTAACTTCTTGGGCTGGTACTTTCGAGTCCAATATGACGGAAGATTTAAGAGCTACCCCGCTAAGGAGAATCTCAAAAACTTCCTAAAGAAAGTAAAAACCATAATTAACAGCTCGAACTATGGTGCAGAAGTCAAAGCAAAGAAACTGGCACCCATTGTAAGAGGCTGGAGAAACTACCATAAATGGTGCTGCATGGAAGACTCACCTAACAACCTATATTTCCCGATGAAAGCTGCCGAAAGAAAATTCCGAAAGCAGAAAACAATAAATCGGTATAAATCAAAGAAACTGTTAGGAAAAGCCTTTCCAAAAGTACCATGGAAAGAAAACGGCCACACAATGGTTAAAGGGACTAAGTCCCCATATAACGGAGACTTAGTCTACTGGAGTAAGCGAAACAGCAAACTCTACAACAATGCAACCTCGACAGCTTTGAACAAGCAAAACCATTCCTGCGGATATTGCGGATTAAAATTCATCAATGAAGAAAGAGTACACTTACACCACATTGATGGGAACCACGACAACTGGAAGGAGAACAACCTCATGGCCGTTCACCAAAGCTGTCACCAATATATCCACGGGGGCAAGTCGTTCGCGAAGCGTCGCCTTTGGCCGTAGGCCACGCTGCGCGAACGGCGATAAGACTAGAATACCCAGGAGCCGTATGACGGGAAACCGTCACGTACGGATTTGAAGGAGAGGTGCTCCGGGTAATACCGGACATCGACTCTAATCATTGCACCTTGACCGTTTTGTACGGGTTTATCCCGATTAATTACGGTTTAAGAGTATCCCAATCCACCTCAGCCAAATC
Source organism: Moorena sp. SIO3I6 (assembly GCF_010672095.1). Lineage (NCBI taxonomy): Bacteria > Bacillati > Cyanobacteriota > Cyanophyceae > Coleofasciculales > Coleofasciculaceae > Moorena > Moorena sp. SIO3I6. The sequence goes on from NZ_JAAHHU010000009.1 coordinate 62,139, forward strand.
CATAGTTTGGTTAATTGTTCGCATCCTATTTCGACGAGCCCATTAGTAAACTATTATAACTGGAGACCGCAAGTCAATATGTCTTTCACTGCTAGTGTCATTTCAGCAAAAGAATGGGGAGCTAAACCCCCAAAAAAATGGCCAGATACCACTCGACCACGATATATTATTATTCACCATACTGCTACTCCCAATGCCCCGAATGATCTATCGAAAGGAACCTTATGGGGATCCAGAAGTTTGGCTAGGAGTATTCAAAAATCCCACATGGATGGTTTTGGCTGGGATGACTCAGGTCACAACTTTTTGAATACCACCGGTGGATATTTACTCGAAGGTAGACAGAGTTCCTTATCAGCGATTAAAAAAGGACGTTCTGTCAGCTCTGCTCATGCTGGTAGTACTCTAGGTAACCAGTCACCGGGAATTGAAAATGAAGGCACCTTTATCAGCTACCGGATGAATGCCAAACAATGGAAAAGTTTGGTAGATTTATGTGTTTCGATTTGCAACACTACCAAGATTAGCCCAGACAATATTAAAGGACATCGAGACTTTTCACCAACCCAATGCCCTGGGGACTGGTTATACAGTCAATTGCCTCGGTTGCGCCGAGAAGTTCGTCAGCGCCTTGACTCATCAGTTGAAGACTATCTCAGAGAAGGAGACACTGGTCTGAAAGTCAAACAGCTACAGCAATCCCTCCAAACTAAAGGGTTTAGTCCCGGCCCAGTTGATGGCATTTTTGGTCCTGCTACCACCAAAGCAGTAATTTCCTTTCAGAAGTTTGAGGGACTCAATCCCAATGGATTAGTGGGATCAAAGACCTGGGAAGCACTGAAAAGTTCTTCTAAACCATCAGAGAAATCTCCTTCTAAACCAGGTAACCAGAACCGCAAGCCTGTGGTTATCCTGAACACCTACAAGTATTATCGTGGCTTACCTCACCAAAAACAAGCGATTGAGTGGCTACAAAAACAACTACCAAAAGAAGTCTTGGAAGAGTTTTCAGAAAGATGGCGTAACGATCAACCCTCATCTGCCTATCTTCCTTTAATTCAAGGAGCAGTTGGATCAGAAGTAGAGGAACTACAGCAGCTGCTCCAAACCCAAGGATTTTATTCTGGTGCAACGGATGGTGATTTTGGATCTCGGACAAAATCTGCTGTGATTGCTTATCAGAAAGCGAAAGGATTATATGCTGATGGGATTGTAGGTTCTATAACTTGGTCTACTTTGAATCTTGACTAATGGTAATGGGTAATTTTGAATTGGTAATTGCTAGTTTACGATGACCCATTAACCATTAATCTATACAAGAGGTGCGACCCGTGGCGAATTTAATTCGCCAAGGTCAAGCGCACCTATTAATTTATCAAAAAACGGGAGGCTAACAAAGTAATTATTTAGCCTCCTTTATCTAGGTATAAAAGCGGTATTTCAGCTAGGGTTTCATAACTATTAACATAATTAAACGTAATTATATTAATAGTTACATTTGTGACGTTTATAAAAATCTTGATATTAACCGTTTACCCTTGTCTAATATAGCACTAAGCATTAAAGTTAGGATATTGATACAAGCAGCAAAAGCTGTTTTAGTCAACTTTTTCCTCTTGCCTCTTGTCTCTTGCCTTGCGCGTAGCGCTATACCTGATCTTAACAGTCAAGTTTAATTGTATATAACTACTTGAATCGAATATTTCTGATCTTATCGATCTATTCGGAAAACAGGTTGGTACTGTCGCAGACACGACCTCTGCCAGATATATGAATCAACAGCCAGTCAAGCTAATTGAATTTGAGCAGCTGGAAGATGCATACAAAGCTCTCAAAGCGGGGCAAGTGCAGGCTCTAGTTTATGATTCACCAACGTTACTTTACCAAACGTCACAAAACCGAGAATACCAGATTGTAGGTGAGTTGTTTGCTGAACAAGACTACGGCATAGTTTTGCCTCAAGGTAGCCATTATCGTGAGCCAATCAACCGAATTATTTTGCAATTACAGGAAGACGGAGAACTGACCAACCTAGAGCAAAAGTGGTTTCCTTCTAACCAGTAAGATTAGGTATGCTTAATCACGTACAATAGGGTCGATTCCATGCATAGTAATTGGTAATTGGCCATTGGTAATTGGTAATTGGTAACGTGACACAAGAGATACAGCTTCAAATTGAAACAATTGATGAAAAATCCCTGCACCTAAGGACAGTCAAGGCTTTGGGACGAGCACACGCAACCACTCTTGGTCATTTTCCTGAAGGAGCGTTTGATCAACACGCACTAAGTGGTCAAATACTTGTGGCGCTTACTCCTGAAAAAAAGTGTACCGGTTATTTGTTATACCGGAAGGTGCGTAGACATAATATCATCGTTATTGTTCATCTATGCATCGAGCCATCATGGCGTGGTAACGGTATTGCTAAGAAGCTGGTTAATTATCTAAGTCAGAATACTCAGGACTTTTACGGCATTAAACTCAAATGCCGTCGTGATTATGGATTAGAGAAAATGTGGTCTCACTTAGACTTTGTTCCTTTGGCTGAAAAACCCGGAAGGAGCAAGGATGGAAAACTACTTACCGTTTGGTGGCGGGATCACGACCATCCTACCCTATTTTCTACGGTTGCTACCCAAAAACTTGAGTCTAAATTGTGTGCAGTCATTGATACCAGCGTGTTTTTTGACTTGCAAGGAGATGAAGCTAGGTCAAAGGCCGAATCCGACTCTCTACTAGCTGATTGGTTACAACCTGACTTGGAGTTATGTATAACTAATGAAATATTTAAGGTCATCAATAGTATTGATGATACTAAACAAAGGAATGGTAAACGCCAGTTAGCCGATACCTTTACTCAACTCCCTTACAATCAGAAAGACTTTCAAACAGCTTGTCGCGCTCTAACCAAGGTTTTGTTATCAACTCAGATAACTCTCAATAAATCTGAACTGCGTCAGTTAGCTATAGCCATAGCTTCAGATGCACCATTTTTTTTGACTCGTAATTCACAAATACTAGCGATCGCAGATGCTATCAATGAGGAATTTAACTTATCAATCCTTAGTCCTACTAGTTTAATTGTTAAGCTAGATTATCTTCACGAATATATTAACTATCAGCCTGTACGATTAGCAGGCACAGGTATCACTAGACAACGTGTTCATAAATTTGATCAAGTACGTTTTTTGAGTGAAACGTTTTTGGTTGGTGCTAAGGGAGAAAAACTTAGTAATTTTCAAGGAAGGCTGGGCTATATTATTGCTAATCCCGATAAATTTAAGTGTTATATTATTCTCCAGTCAGAAAAAAATCCCCTAGCTTTAATTGCGTATCATACTCATAAAAATCATGAGTTAAACGTGCCAATTTTTCGGGTTAGATCTGGTCCTCTTGAAGAAACCCTGGCGCGGCACTTAATTTTTTGGTTTATATCCCTGTCAGTACGTGAAAATCTGCCATTTACACGAATTACTGAACCTTATTTGGATCACACTATTCTTAGCGGTATTCAAGATGATGCATTTTTTAAAGTTAAGGATGGTTATTTAAATGCCAATCTTGCCGTTGCGGTTACGGCGACAGAATTATCAGACTATCTCACTACTTTAGCGAATCGAAGTCAAGATTATAACTTTTGCCTAAAAATTGCTGATACCCTCAAAACTGATAAATTAACCACAGCGGTAAAAACAACGCTAGACGTTGAACGCATACTGTGGCCAGCAAAAATTATTGATGCTGATCTTCCTACTATAATCATTCCTATTCAAGCAGAATGGGCGAAAGAATTATTCGATGAAGACTTAGCTAACCAGCTCCTATGGAGATCGGAAACTGATCTGGCGCTAAAACGTGAACTTGTCTATTATCGAAGCCATCGAGGTAATGGTGGCTTAAAACCAGGGGTTGTTGGTAGAATTCTTTGGTATGTAAGCTATAATAAAAAGTATTGCGGCACAGGAAAGGTAAGAGCGTGCTCTAGACTTGATGAAGTAGTCGTAAATAAACCTAAAAATCTCCATCAACAGTTTCGACGATTGGGTGTATATGAATTAGAAGATTTAATGAAGCTTACCAAAACTGATCCTAATAAAAAGCTGATGGCGCTTCGATTTAGTGATACTGAACTGTTTAAAAATCCTATAGATTTGCCTGAAATTCAAGAAATACTTGGTAAGCGTTTAACACTTCAATCACCGTTGCGGATTTCTCAAGAACAATTTACAATAATATATAGAGAATGCACCCAAAATTAATCAAAATTACTCGTGTTAACAATGCCCAATGTGTTGTTATTATCAATTCGTCCTAAATATGCTAATCAATTATTCAAGGGAACCAAAAAAATTGAACTTCGTCGGGTGCGTCCTCGATTAGTACCAGGGGATATTGTTGTGGTTTATGTCTCGGCTCCAGATAAGGTTTTATCGGGTTTTTTTGAAGTGGAAGACGTTATTCAAGACCGCCCGGATATCCTTTGGTATAAAGTAAAGGACAATGCTGGTATAGAAAAAAAAGATTTTAATGAGTATTATGAGGAAGCCGCCGTCGGTTATGGGATTTGCTTAAAACTCATAGAACATTTTGAGCCACCAGTAACCTTACAAGATTTGAGAGCAAAATGGGCTAACTTTAGACCTCCACAATCTTATCATTACTTGACGACTAGTCAATTTGAGCATCTTAAGTCTATTGTAGAGGATAAAATGGCAATTATGTCAGAACATTATATCAATTAGCTAAATGTTTGGTAAGAATAGATTTTGGAATGGGTAATGGAGAATCGATAATGGATAATAGCAAGCCAATAACCCATTACTCATAATCAATGACTAACTAACAGTCTCTAATATCTCAAACATGTTCTAATAAAAAAAATTAGGTGGATAGTATGGTGGGGGATAAGAAAGCTGAATTGGTCAGTCTATTTCAGGAATTTATTAGTTCATATCCCTACACACCGGTTGGGTTAAGTCACATGGCAACCTACAAAGAGCAGCGTCGCCTTTGGTGTCGGAATTTTGAAGCTATCTCTGCCATAGTGGAGTCTGGAGAAGCTATAACAGAACCGATACTATTTCAGCTATTCCCTGATAGAGAATTGGCGATTACGTTGAATAGTCAATATGGTGAGGGTGATGATTCATGGATACTAACTATTCCTAGAAAACGTGATAATTATTTAGAATTACGATTGCCATTAAAACTGAGATATCAGCATAAATGGATACAAAGGTTAGTAGAGCAGATTGGTTACGACATCCTTGAATTTGTTGGTTGCTGCACTAAGCATCCTAATCAGTTATCAGCAGCTTGTGATCAGTTTTCTACAGGGGAATACTCTAAAGGTTTTCCGACGGAAATGCTGACGAATCTCCTCAATGGGCTGCAACCAGATAGGTTTCTGTTAATCAATGATAATTCTCGACAGGTTATCAATTATTTTGTTAATACATCCTACGGAAAGAGACTGACAGATTATCCAGCGGCCAATGCTGCTGGATTGAAGCTGATTAAAGCATTAGATAACACTATGCATCAACCGGGTGTACCAGTGCTCAGGGATAATGATTTATTCGATATGTTTTGCTACTGGTTAGTTGCGGTAAAAGGGTATAATTTTCCGGGTAAAGACGAGGTTATCGAATTTACCTCTGATGGTTCAAGGATGGCGTTACCAGAGGACTATACGGTAAGCGACTGTGCTAAAGATACTGGTTTTGATATAGCAGAGTTAGAGGGATGGATACGTGCTATTGAACGCAAAGGACAAGTAATTTTTTACGGCCCACCAGGTACAGGTAAAACCTATAGTGCTCAAAAAATTGCTAACCATTTAATCAGTGGAAGTGATGGATTCACGGAACTTGTCCAATTCCATCCTGCCTATTCCTATGAAGACTTTATTCAAGGTATCCGTCCACAAAGTCAAAATGGGGAATTGAGATATCCTTTAGTTCCAGGCAGATTTATAGAATTCTGTAATAAAGCTGAGTCTCGGCAAGGAATTTGTGTTCTAATCATCGATGAAATTAATCGTGCTAACCTCGCTAGTGTGTTTGGAGAATTATTGTATCTACTAGAGTACCGGGATCAAAAAATTCCCTTAGCTGGCAGTAATCAACTATTCAGTATCCCGAAAAATGTTCGGATCATCGGTACTATGAACACGGCAGACCGTTCTATTGCTCTAGTGGATCAGGCATTTCGCCGTCGCTTTGCATTTATTCGGCTCTATCCCAACTATGAAATCCTGAGACGATATCACCAAACAACCGATTTTCCAGTGAATGGATTGATTAAGATACTGGAACAAATAAATAATGCGATCGCAGATCCTAACTACTCCCTCGGAATCTCCTTCTTTCTACTAGAAACTATAGCTGAGGAAATTGAAGATATCTGGCAAAGGGAAATTGAGCCATATCTAGAAGAATACTTTTTCGATCAACGAGACAAACTAGACCAATTTCGCTGGGAGACTATAAAATTAAGAATTAAGAATTAAGAATTAAGAATTAAGAATTAAGAATTAAGAATCTAGCATTTCAAATACTTATGAAGTAAATTCAATGTTCTTACCCCTACTCCCTACTCCCTACTCCTACTCCCTACTCCCTACTCCCTACTCCCTGTTCCCTGGGCGTAGCCCTATAAAAAATGACAATAATTAAACTAACGGAGTATCAGCCAGATAAGATCCCACGCTACCAGATTCCAGAATCCGTAATCGATGAATTGCAGCAAAAATACAGCAATCAGGTCACAGTAAATCTTGAATACTCCAAAACTGGGGATTACTGGCAACTAACCTCTCAAGGATGGGTAGGTTATATTCCCCTAACCAATGAACTGAGTATCCAACTCCAGCCGAAAGTCCCCCTAAACAATCTTTTCGGAATGCTGGACTATGCTTATAACCTTAGAAGCTTTCACATTCTAGAAGGGTTGATTGATTGTAAATCTGTAGAAGAATTTTACGATTACCTAGTCAGTATACTCATTAATGGCATACGCGATCGCATTCGCCAAGGACTCTACCGCACCTACATCCCTACAACTGGTCAACTAGCATACCTTCGGGGGCGTTTGGATGTACAGCAAACTATCCAGAAGCCATGGGATATCAAACTTAACTGCCATTACGACGAACATACTAGTGACATCGAAGATAATCAGATTATCGCCTGGACACTCCACTGTATCTCTCGCACGGGTTTATATAGCGCTAAAGTAAGTCCCATGTTGCGCCAAGCCTATCATGCCCTACAAAACCTTGTCACCCTACAACCTTATAGCGCTAGGGATTGTATCGGACGAAACTATAATCGGCTCAATCAGAATTACCAAAGGTTACATGCTCTTTGCCGCTTTTTTCTCGAACACAGCGGACCAAGTCATCAAACAGGTAGTAATACCATGTTGCCCTTTCTAGTTAACATGGCAAAACTCTATGAACGCTTTGTTGCTGAATGGCTAAAATCGCACTTACCTACTGGCTTTGGCATTAAGATACTCGAAAGAGTAGACATCGACAAGACATTATATTTTTACATTGATTTAGTACTGTACGAGATAGCGACTGAGAAAACATGCTGCATTCTCGATACTAAGTATAAAATCCCTATTAGTCCATCTCGTGATGACTTTAACCAAGTAGTAATCTATGCCATCACACAAGATTGCCAAGAGGCAGTTTTAGTATATCCAGCTCCTTTAACTCAACCCCTTGATGTTAAAATTCGTGATATTCGAGTCCGGAGCTTGACGTTTTCTCTGGATGGGAATTTGGAAGAAGCTGGTGAACTATTCCTAAAGAAATTAACAGGACTTACCCAGAAATAGGAAACAAACCCTACAGGTAGAGTGACTCATGATTCAACAGACTTGATCTCATTCATCATTGGCCAATTCCTCAACGCCCTGATGAATTACAATTGGTGTTCCCACAGAGGCCCAATCAAATAACCACTCAGCATGATCCACAGCTACATTCACACAGCCATGACTTACTGGCGTACCAAACTTACGATGCCAGTATGCCCCATGGATAGCATAGCCCCGGTGGTAATACATCGCATAAGGTACATTGGCCAGATCGTAATCTGCACCACGCATTCTGTCCTTGCGACGCTTGGATTGAATCGTGAATGTACCAGGATGGGTAGGTGTTGAATCTTTACCAGTGGAGACAATTATTGCATAAACCGGTTGTCTACCTTCCCAAGCAATCAGCCTTTGATTAGTTAGGTCTATCTCAATCCAGCGTTCCTCTGAATCTTGTAGTTCCATCACTCTGGTAGCGATTTGCTCACTCACAGGATTGGTCAACGCTGGTGTTGTCCAGACAGCCAAGGCGATTAGCATCAGTGGGAAACTGGCAAACAAGCTTCTTAACGGATTTAGCCAGTGGAAAAACATATAACCTTAGCAGTCAATCAAACAAATCACCAACATCATAGCCTCAACTCAGAGAATCAGGGGCTAATCGTTGCTTGAGCTGTTTTGCTCGTTTTGCGATCGCATTCCAATTCCCCCCATCAATCAGGGATTTAGGAAACAAATTCCCAGAAATACCCACAGCGATCGCTCCGATATTAATCAATTCCTGAGCATTGTCTATCGTAACACCACCAGTAGGGATTAACGGGATGTGACCGAGTGGCCCAAGTAAGGCTTTGATGTAACTAGCACCACCTACCGCCTGAATCGGAAACACCTTAACACAGCTAGCACCAGCATCCCAAGCTGTCACAATTTCTGTGGGGGAAAGTGCTCCGGGAACCACTGGCACCTTAGCAGCTACCGCTGCTTTAATAACTGCTGTATCTACATGGGGACTAAAGATAAACTGCGCTCCAACATCAATTGCCTGATGTAACTGAGATTGGTTTAATATCGTGCCAGTACCAATGATACAGTTGGGTAATTCTCTATGGAGCTGACTAATCAGCTCAGGAGCATCAGCGCTATTCCAGGTAATTTCAATTAACCGTATACCCCCAGTGGCTACAGTCTTAGCCATCTGATCTCCTAGGGATTTCGAGGATGCTCGAATCACAGCAATTACTCGCTGCTGTCGTAATAGGTTTAACCAGTTGTCAGTCCTCAATTCTAGTTACCATTAGTTAACCTCAACACCCTTGTGCGTTCCCGTAGCGTGACCTACGGTCAAATCGCATCTGGATAACTAGCAACTTGGGTTAATCAAATTTATATGACTTTCATAGAAAATGAAGATACAAGATTGAGACACTATTTAGCAAGACTACATCCACGCACTCTGTGCTACTCTATATTTGAACAAGCGATGCAGCAAGGTCTTGGGAGTCTCTCCCCACTCGCGCTTTGCATCAATAAAATCTTCGATTTATCAATTAGGCTTCTTATTTATTATTTAAATTATCATAAAATTCCCCTTTATAGTTAAATCATTTCGATATTCAGCAACGCCCAATTTTGAGACAGTGTTTTTAAGTTCACTGAGCAATTGCGCTAGTCAGGTAAGTTACGATGGTTTTATACTGGATTTAGGAAAGTTAATCTATGAGCCTCGTTTTGGAACGTGAGACACCGCCTCTGCGAGAAGATGAAACCGGAGCGATTCGAGTTGGAAATTCAAGGGTTTTGCTAGAGACTGTTATTCGAGCGTTTCAAGATGGTGCATCTCCTGAGTCTATTGTGCATCGATACTCGACTCTATCTTTGTCCGATGTTTACAATACAATTGGCTACTACCTTCGACACCAAGATGCGGTAGAAACATACTTAAATCAGAGAGAGCAGTTAGCTGAATCAGTGCAGCAACGTTTGTCTAGTATCCAACCTGATCTCAGCTTAATTCGTACCCGTTTGCTATCTCAGCAGAATCAGTAGAAACGGTTATGCTGAGTTTGCTAAGCGATGAGAATTTCAACGGTGACATTGTTCGAGGGCTGTTTTTGCGTCAACCCAATCTTGACCTACTACGGGTTCAAGATGTTGGCTTGCGAGAAGTAGATGATCCAGCGATTCTAGCTTGGGCAGCAATTAATGGACGTATCCTTCTAACTCATGATCGTGCAACGATGCCAGATTTTGCCTACAACCGCCTAGTTTCAGGAGAGTCAATGACGGGCATCTTTGTCGTCAATGATCGAATGCCAATTCGACAGGCAATTGATGAATTACTACTACTGATCGATTGTAGTGAGCAAGCAGAATGGAAGGGAATTGTGCTGTATTTGCCTTTGTGACCAATAATTAGTCACTGTACAATTTGCTAACTACTCGGTAATTTATGCTTAAAAGCCCGTGACGAGGATTGAACTCGTGACCTCACCCTTACCAAGGGTGTGCTCTACCACTGAGCCACACGGGCTAGATTTAAATTATTAGATTTACATTATTGGTTTGATTTAGCCTATTGTGCTTTGGCCAAACCTATTCTGCCGATACACCAAATAAGCTTTTGATTTACCGACGCTAAACCAGTCATGGTAATTAGTTAACGGTTAACATCAGCAAATCTTATGCTGACTTATCAAAAGTATATTTAGGTTATATCCCAAACCATTGTGGTGGGCCGGGCTGGATTTGAACCAGCGTAGGCATAGCCAACGGATTTACAGTCCGCCCCCATTAACCACTCGGGCACCGACCCTTTTAGCTCACATTTATAAATGTTAGCACAGCTTTTAGGAATTGTCAATTTTTTAAGGAAATCGACGGAGATTAGCCAATGCTGTAAGCGTTGTGCAATGCCCACCAGATCAGAACGCTGATACTGCCCAAAACCAGAATTGCTGAAATAACAACGGCTGTGGGGCTATCAGCTCCTTTGAACTTCATGATGCCACGATTGAGGTCTGACATAGTTTGTCGCTCCTGTTTGAGTTATCAGGGATCTAAGCCAACAAGTCGATTATAGCCAGGGCTAGATCAGGGGGAAATTTACCGATTAACCTTGGTATACTCAGCTTTGAGCGGTTATACTCGGCTTTTAAAGTGATCTCACTACTGAACACCTAGACAAAACTATAGGAAAAATTTATAAATTATATAGGATTTTCTTGTGAAAGTATTGCTATTAACCTTGGCAGTGCTAGTCAGTTCCTTGGTAGCGCTAGAGGTCGGTTTACGATGGCTGCTCGGCTTCGGTAATCCCCTGATTTATGTGGCAGATGAGGAAATTGGCTACTTGCTAGCCCCTAACCAAAGCACCAGACGGTTTGGCAACCGCATTGTCATTAATGAATATTCCATGCGCAGTCCCACCACCACTCCTAGCCCACCCCTATCCATGCTGCGGGTGTTCCTACTGGGGGATTCTGTTGCGAATGGGGCTTGGTGGACAGACCAAGACCAAACCATATCAGCACTGCTCCAATCTCAATTAGAACTATGGCTGACCAAAGACGTCTTACCAAGACTAACCAAGGAGAAACCATTTGAAACATTCGAAGTCCTTAATGCTTCTGCTAATTCTTGGGGACCACGAAATGAGTTAGCCTATCTACGACGCTTTGGCACCTTCAACGCCCATGTAGTGGTATTACTTATTAATACCGATGACTTGTTTGCTACAGCACCGACTTCTGTACAAGTGGGACGCGATCGCAATTATCCCAGCCAAAAACCCCTCCTAGCCATAGCCGAGATCTGGAGTCGCTATCTCCTGAGAGCACCAGCTATTCCTGAAATGGAAGCAGTCAGAGCGGAACCAGGAGACCGGGTTGGCTTTAATCTCAAGGCCATTGGGGAAATTAAGACCCTAACTGATGCTGCTGGAGCCAAGTTAGTGCTAGGGATGACCCCCCTACTCCGGGAAATTGGCACCAAAGGACCTCGTGACTATGAGTTAAAAGCCCGCAAACGCTTGAGTGACTTTACTCAAGAGCACAACATTACTTATCTAGATTTTTTACCAGTGTTCAATAACACCGAAACACCAGAAATACTTTACCGTGACCACATTCACCTTAGCCCCCAAGGAAATCATAAAGTCAGTGAAGTGATATCAACTCAGGTAGCTTCATCAGTTATCACACTTGTCAGTTGACACTCCCAGCCCTGGAAGGACGGGGATTCTTGATTCAACGAGATGACTTGTTCAACCAGGCCGGAGCCAGGAAAAATAGAGGTCTCCTCTCCCCAAGCGTATTTGGTCTATGACCCAGGTTTCGGTGTGCCCCACCGTACCTTTTGTTTTATATAGATAGATAGATACTTTTTTAATCTAATTTTTTTCATAGACGTTTAAGTCGTTAGACCAAATTACGCAATATGCATCTGATACATATTTTTTACGTTGCCTACTTATTTTTAGATAGTATTTATCTAGCTTTTTAGTTTTTTATTTATCATATGATGATAACACGCTCTGTGAAAACTGTCAAGTTTTAGCTGAAAAATAAAGCCGTCCTATAAGGACGGGGCGCGATTACCTAATTTTTTCGGTAAATGTTCAAACGCACAGGGGAAAAGGTTGATCGCAAATCCGGATTCAAGACCCCCTGTTGAAGTCAGTCTGTCCAGGCAGACTTTGTACTCTTCGAGAAGGCTTAACCTACCTATAGCTGCGACTTTTAGTTGTCAGGGCTATAAGGGATTTATCAAAGCGGATTTGACTGATTTGTTCCTTACCCCCTTGGGCTCCCCCTAATTTCGGTCAGTTACAAGTGCAACTGACCCCTAAATTATCAACAAAAAGCCGTTAACAGGGAACTGTCATAACCGAAGTATGGAGTTTATGATTCCCATTGTCTACGTTGTGCCAAACTTGACCATCAAGAGCCATCTGCTCAATCAAACTTGCCAAGCGCAGTGCTTTTAGGGCTTGTTCACCCCCGACAGAAGGTTGATTACCACCCCGTACACAATTGACAAAGTGTTCTAACTCAGCATGGAGTGGTTCAATATTACTGGTATAAACCTTCTCAATCAAACCATCCTGTCGGTAAAGCACTTGACCATAGTCGGTCATATAATTGGCAGTGGTTTGCCGATGAATTAGAATCTCATTATTGAGGAAATCAGCTTCCGTCAGAGAATTTTTGCAATGGGCAGCGATGCGACGGATTTTTCGGTGTGTCACTTTACTTGCCGTGACGGTACCAACAATACCATTGGCAAACCCCAAGGTAGCAGTGACGTAATCTAAATACCCGGAATCAGAAGCACGGCTGCCACTAGCGGTTAACCTTGTCACCGGTGAGGCTACCAATTCTAGTAATAGATCTATATCATGAATCATGAGATCCAAAACCACCGAGACATCATTGGCTCGGTCAGAGTAAGGACTCATGCGATGAGCTTCCACAGCCAGCAATTGTTCTGTCTTCAGAACTTTGCTCAATTCCTGGAAAGCTGGGTTAAAACGTTCAATATGTCCAACTTGGAGAATACATTGGGACTCTGCTGCTGCATTTACTAACGATTCTGCCTCAGCAATACTAGCGGCAATCGGTTTTTCAATTAAAATATGGACTCCAGCTTGTAGACAAGTCATCCCGACTTCATGATGTAGACGGGTCGGCACTGCAATGCAAACCGCCTCTACATAGGGAAGAAGATCGTGATAATCTTCAAAAAAGCGAACACGGTACTTACTGGCAATATTTAAACCACGCTCGACGTTAATGTCTGCCACACCCACAATTTCAACGTCTTTGAGAAGACTCAAAACTCGGGCATGATGTTGTCCCATATTGCCAACGCCAATCACACCGATTTTGATTGGCTGCGGTAAGTTGCGCTGGACTTGATGATCTCGATGTCTTTGATAAGTACGATTCTGCACTCTTTTTTGCTCCTCCACCACTGGTAATAAGTCGATTTACTTAATCTAAGTCGCCTTAAACCATCCAGATAGTACCACAGCAACTATAAATGTGAAGAATTTCAAAGCTTTGTCCATCCCACTCAGGCTAAAAGAACCTTTAAAACATGTGTTCTATACTTATTGTGGTTTGACGAAATATGGAACACTAACCCTATGTGTCAGTTTGTGGGTTGTCTGTTGACAGAGCAATGAAATTATTAATTGGTAGTTGTAGTAACAGTGCAAAACGTTTGATTAGGCATTATCCTGATGAGACTTGTGATATCTGGTTGGATCATGTCTAAGAAAGTAATTGTGTTGTTATCTGGAGGTTTAGACTCTGCTACAGTTTTGTATCAATCAGTAGGAGACGGTTATGAGTGTTATGCCCTTTCCTTTGATTATCAGCAGCGACATCGACGAGAACTCAAATCAGCGTACGCAATTGCTAGTGCAGCAGGTGTTAAGGAACATCAGGTAGTCAGGTTTGACTTACGGCAGTGGGGAGGTTCAGCGTTAACCGATGATAACCTTGACCTACCCAAGGAGCGTAGTCTAGAGCAGATGTCTCAAGAAATCCCCATTACCTACGTTCCAGCCCGTAACACGATTTTTCTGAGCTTTGGCTTATCCTATGCAGAAGCAATTGGTGCTGAGGCAGTCTATGTCGGTGTCAATGCCTTAGATTATTCTGGCTATCCAGATTGTCGTCCGGATTATATCCAAGCAATGCAGACAGCTTTTGATTTGGGCACAAAACAAGGTAGGGAGGGCAATGGAATTAAAATTGTCACTCCTCTGATTGACCTGAAAAAAACCGAAATTATCCAATTAGGCAATCAGCTGGGTGTTCCTTGGGAAAAAACCTGGTCATGCTACACAGGTAACGATCTAGCTTGTGGTGTTTGTGATGCTTGTCGGTTGCGATTGGCTGCCTTTGCTGAGTTGGGATTGGACGATCCACTTACTTATCAGGAAGGCTGAGTGCCTCAGTGTGAAGGGTGCTGAGTAAGCTGAGTAATCAGTGTGTTGGTAGAACAACAGGGATTTTCATTCCTGTTGGATACTAAGAGAATTGATTTAGCTGATAGTTACGGCTGGCGTAGATACGGTAAACCCCTGTATCTGCCAGCAATACTTCTTGATCAATCACTAACTGGTAGCCTTTCCGTTGGAGTAAGTTTGTGATTTGCTTTAGGTTTATCCCTGCTGTAATCTGATCAACCTCGATCACAATTTGCTGAATTTTTTCCCAATCCTTCTCCTTGATGCCAGCCAGGATATCTAACTGAGGTTGATCAGCATTAATTTTGAGTAAATCAATTTTTTCAATGTTCTGTTGATGAATAATACTAGATATAGTCTTTGAGTGCTTGGAAAGTCCAAAACTGAACACTTTGGCATTCGAGCCATAGAGTGATGCATTGATCTGCAACAGTTCAAAAACATCTGGTAAGGCTTCAAAGGAGAATAGTCTGGCATTTTTACAGATTTGCTGAGCAAACAGGGTGAACATACCGATGTTTGCCCCTATATCAAAAATACAATCCCCATCATGGATAGTGATGCCATGTTTAATGTAGGTCTGTTTTTCAAATATATCTTGATATAATTCATCAGTTTTTTGCTCATTTTCATGAACGATTACTAAATGATTAGGTAATTGGTAATCGTTATGATTAGCTAAAAGTGCCTCGGCTTTAAGAATATCAAAATTGGTAGCTAATCCTAGGTTAGAGTGATTTGGTGATAATGGCTGATTGGCAGGAGACTTGATCCAGTCTTCAAAACTTGAGGAGATGACAGGACTCCCATTGTTTTTAGTAGATATTAGACTAGACTTATCAAATATTTTTTCAACATGTTGATTAGATTTTGATAAGTTTATTTTGGATGGAATATTTATATCTTCCATCCATAAGTTAACAGATTTATTTAAGGGTTATGCTGTCAGGGTAGCTGTTAGCTTAATAGTTATTTCAGATAGTTTATTTGCGTTTAATACCATAGGTCTTATCGTTAACTATATTGATTTAAATGCACAGTAGTAATATCACGAATTATAAGTAGTTATCTTGACATAGATATTACTGACTTACTTATAGTGTAGTAAAGCACCCTGATTTAAATTTAGTTAATTAAAGCCATTTTCAGCAATCTTAATTTAACTTTCATGAAAATTATAAAAATCAAGAATACTCTGGGGATATTATTTACCCTGGATTTTAGTTTAATCCTCTTCCGAATCTAATCATTTCGACATGGATTTATAGGGCAGTGAACTTAAGAGTAAATAAACCTGCATCTATACAATATTGACTTATACATATTAGTAATTGGTTGCCATTTTGGCAAAATTTTCAGTGATGAGGAAGGAGAGGCCGTGAGCTAGCAGTGATTTTCGGGATACTCTGGGGGGTCAAACCTAGGTATATTTTATAACCGATAGCTTGAAATCAATTTAATAGGGTTACAGTTGACGCTTGACCCTTGAGTGTGAAGGATAAACGCTCAAAAAAAAGTAAACTAGTGAACTCAAATAATCCAAAACGGAACTATCTAAGGAAGTAGATATAGTTAAGCATCTTCAATATCTCAATATCTCAATTGATTTAAAACTCCCGTTTAGGATACTTGTTTTATTTGCCAATCAAGTATATAATAGTTAATGGGAATCAAATCAATTTTAATCCTAACTGTTAAAACTCTTCTGAATAACCAGGGTCACTGGTATTTTGTTGCCACTAAGCTTAACTAGTTGGTAATGATTCAGCAGTCAGCTCTCGCTTCTGAGCTTCTCAAGATAGGTATCCACAATAGCTCATCTCTTCCTGCTGAGATAGGTACTACGGAATTATTCTGATCAGCAGATTCGGCACCATGTCACCCACATAAGAAGTTGTCGGTCAAAAGCAATGCAACGCAGCCAAAGGGAAGCCAGCCCAGTCTTGGGGTACCTCCCATAGCGCGACTGCATCAAGACAATGTCACCACAATCTCAGCAAAAATGTCACAAAGAGTACTCATCAAGGGTACCGTCAAACTTGACACTCCCCGCTCTAAAGAGACGGGGATTCCTAGATCTACGACCGGCCTTAAACCTCCGTATCCAAGTCTCTAACTCTGTCAGAAGCTTGGCAGTATCTGAACCGAAATCCCGTCAAAACCAAGACTTTAGTTCAGTTTACGAAAGACCCAGCGGGCTAGTCTCGCGATAGCGTTTAGTTACTTTTTGAGAAGTGCCTTATGAAGTCCGTTGCTTCCCTGTTTCACTTGGTTCCGGCGTGCCCCGCCGTACCGTTTTTTTTCTCAAGTTGTGTCTTGCTGGGTTCACACGCCAACTGTTAATTGACGATTGGGTTTTTAAGGAGGATTTTCCCTACCCTCCGGGCATTACTACTTTAAGGTCAAGCAGTGGCGGGTCTCTCTCCCGGTTGCGCCTCGGTTTTTCAGCCTGTACCCATATCTCACTAATACTCTAGCGCGCAAGTATTGTCAACTACGCGACTAAAGTCGGTGCGAGCCTACATCCGGTGGTTTAAAAACACGGGGTTTTGGCTTGTGGGAATTCCCATAAAATAAAACTTGCCAGCATACTAGATATATCAGTAAGCCCACCCACAACAGTCTTTTTCCCCGAGCTAGACTGTTTTACCTCTCAAGGTGTAAGCTGAGCGGGAACTGGCAAGGGGTTCAGTCATTCATGTATAAAAGGTACAATAATCCCGCCGATGGCGGAGTATAACGACGAGTAAAGTAGAAAAAGACACAATAAATGCAGATTTTCTTTCTGATCTGGTTGGGACAACTAGTATCCCTTCTGGGGTCTAATCTTACCGAATTTGCTTTGGGTGTTTGGGCTTACCAGACCACTGGTTCAATCACCCAATTTGCCCTAATTTCTTTATTTATTCACCTACCCAATATTATCATCTCACCCATAGCTGGTACATTCGTAGACCGGTGGAACAGACGCTGGGCGATGATTCTCAGCGATTCCGTGGCGGGGGTTAGCACACTGGTGGTTATGGCTCTGGTGTTCTCGGGCAGGTTAGAGATCTGGCACATTTACCTAGTCGTAGCAATCAGTTCAACGTTTAAGGCTTTCCAGTTGCCAGCCTATACAGCAGCTACGACTCAGCTGATGCCTCAAGAACATCTTAGCCGTGCTAATGGCATGATGCAAGCCTCTAGGGCAACTGCCAAGATTCTTGGACCGACCTTGGCGGGTGTGCTGCTGGAGACCATCCACTTGCAGGGAATTCTATTAATAGACTTCATCACATTCATCTTTGCCCTAGCAACATTGCTAAGGGTTCAGATTCCCCATCTCCAGTCTAGCCATCACACTCATCAAAAGCAAGCCCACTTCTCTCAACTGCGCCAAGATCTAGTATCAGGCTGGCGTTACATTGCCAAACGCCAAGGACTACGAGGGTTGCTGATGTTCTTTGCCGTGGTCTACTTCAGTATGGGTATTCTTCAGGTGTTGTTCTGGCCACTGGTGTTAAGTTTTGCCTCCAGTGCTGAACTTGGGGTCATTTTATCTATTGGCGGTTGTGGGATGCTGATTGGTAGCTTAGTCATGACTACCTGGGGAGGACCCAAGCCCAGGATATACGGTATTTTTAGCTTTGTAATCCTGCAAGGCTTGTTCTTACTTTTAGGTGGGTGCCGCGCTTCTGTGAGCTTGGCTGCTCTTGGGGCTTTTGGTGTCTTATTTGCTCAACCCATTATCGTTAGTTGTAATCAGACTATCTGGCAGAACAAAGTCCCAGCTAATCTGCAAGGACGGGTCTTCGCCTTACAACTGGCCATCGAAAACTCCTTATTGATCCTTGCCCACATGCTAACCGGACCGTTAGTCGATCATGTTTTAGAACCGATGATGGCTACCAATGGATTGTTAGCAGGTAGTATTGGCCATATCATTGGCGTTGGTCCAGGGCGTGGCATGGGCTTGCTGTTGCTGTTGATGGGATTGCTGAACATCCTGGCAAGCTTTATCGCTTATCGATATCCACCCATACGGCGAGTGGAAAAGGAACTCCCGGATGCGATTCACCCTAACTTAGGTTTAACTACTTCGACTAGTGTTTGATACCAAATCGGCTTCAAAAACCCTCTTGATGATTCCAACATTCTTTCTCCTGTTCTCCTGAAGCTTAGTCACGCTTAGTCACGCTCCTCATGCTTTTTGCTTAAAAAGGGGGTAATTAACCCGGATTTGGTATGAAACGTTATTAGATTTGCCTGATCTGTTCTGCTGAGGATTTATGCAAAAATTGATCCATCCTCAATACTTTGGCTCTACAGATTAAACACGCTCTGAGTGTAATAGATTCTACTAACCATGAAAATTGCTATTATCACCTCTGGATTCTTGCCTGTTATTGATGGCGTAACAGTTAGTGGATTATCTAGGCTACAACGACTGAGTCAGTGGGGACACCAGGTGTTGTTATTTTGTCCTGACTACAGTGCGTTAGAAGATGTCTATCCCAATTGGCGAGATTATACTGGTCAAATCCTGCCTGGAGTGAGAATCATCAATTTACCGAGTACCTCATTCATGGACTTAGAGTTTGAGCGTCAGGTGCGTAGAAGTTCCTATTCAATCCTCCTCCAGGAGTTAAAAAAATTCCAGCCCGATATTATTCATGTTGATGAACCAGAAAGACTGTTTTTTGGCTTTTTTAGAGTGCCTGGGGTGGCTTTTGCTAAAAAGGCTGGTATTCCCTGTGTGAGTTTTTTTAGGACTAATTTTCTCGACTATGCCGAAGATTACTTTTCTCTACCGTCTGTGGTCGTCGCTGGAATTAAATTTATTTTTAAAACCATATTGCTTTCAGTGTACAATTCTTATGATGTCACCTTAGTGTCTAGTCGGATTACCCATAAAAAAATTATCGATCTAGGCATTAAAAACACCACTTATGCCAATTTACTTGGCTTTGATGCTAGTAAATTCTCTGCGGATTTACAGGAGGAACAGTTTTTTGAGAAGAACTATGACCTTAGAGGGGTTGACAGTAAAGTTAAGTTAGTTTTTCTAGGTAGGTTAACTCCAGATAAGGGGTGGGAATTTACCCTAAATGCCTTTTTACGAGTTGTACAAGAGGTCAACAGTGACCAAATCGCACTGATCATTGTTGGTGATGGTCCGATGCGGGATGAGATTGCTACCAGGTTAAGCAAGTTAACACCTAATAGTCACTTAATTGGTAGAGTCCCACCGGAAAATGTTCCAGCTTTGTTGGTCAATAGTGATATTCATATCACTGCATCAGAAAAGGAGACTAGAGGGCTAACTATATTAGAAGCCTTCGCTGCTGGAATTCCTGTGCTCGCTCCTGAAGCAGGTGGGGTAGTGGAGAATATCCAAGACGGATGGAATGGTTTTTTGTTCACTCCCCAGAATCAGGAAGATTTCTGCGATAAGCTCAAAGTACTAATTGAGAACCCAGCGTTGCGACAGGAAATGGGTCGCAACGGTAGGGAGTGTGTTTCCCAGTATGGTTGGGATCAGAGGGTTCAGAATTTAGTTGCTATTTGGGAAAAGCAGATTGCTAAGAAAACCCACTGATATCAAGTCCAGTTAATTACTCAAGAGAATAGCCTATCGCTTTTTGGGAATGGGTAATGGGTAATGGGTAATGGGTAATGGGTAATGGGTAATTGCCTATTACCAGCTAACGGATAGGATGAGTACTCCAATAGACTTGATATGATTGAGTGGGGTTCTGTGTGTTTAAGGTTTAAAAGTAGTCGGTTTCTGGCTGCGGCATTGGTACCATCTCAAAGTTGGATGGATCACGAAGATAACGAATGGCATCTTCTTCTAAGCGGTAGGTTATATAGGATTCAAGGGTATTTGTGTGTTTGAGGGCAGAAAGATAGCCATCGATATATAGCCGCAATTCATCGAAGCTATAACCTCGATTCCACAAATCGACTAGGGAGTCAGTAAGTTTTTGATAGCAGCGTATAGCTTGAGGATCTTGCAGCATAGTCTTAATAAATTTTGAGTATCAACAGTAGTGGTATTGGCTCACTCAGTAGAAACTCGGATACGCCAACTTAATTTCAGTTTAGCAAAAGTAGCAAGTCCTCGATACGTTTCTCAATTATTTGTTATGTTAGCTAGACTAAATTGCATCTTATATGCTATAATTAAAAATGGTCAGTTAAAATTAATGGTAAATTGAAATTTTACTATTGTCCTTATTGTCCCTCTGACCTGGTCGCGATCGTGCCACTAGGAAGTCGTATTTTAAGAACCCAAGCCAATATCGGTATCATCAGTAGCAGTTGTTACAGAATGTTGACGTGACCTTTGCTAGGATTAGATCCCAACGGCTAAGGCTAAGAGGACTTTAAAGTGCCGTGGGCTCAGTTAGAATTCAGATTATTGAAGGAAACCCTCATTTGCGATCGCTTCTAGGGTCGCACCTGAAGAAATCCGGCTATGGGGTGTATCAATCACAAAATCTTGATCAAGCCAAGGAAGACTTTCACCATCGCCAACCCACTCTGGTTATCCTAGACTCTGATTTACCAGACAGCGATGGGGTTGAATTTTGCTGCTGGCTTCAGCAACAGCGAAAATCTCTAATTTTAATGTTGTCTGCTCGTAATAGTGAAAGAGATATCGTCACTGGTCTTAAAGCTGGGGCAGATGATTACCTGACCAAGCCCTTTGGTATACAGGAATTTATGGCACGGGTAGAAGCCCTAATTCGTCGCCTCCGCATTACGGTGGCTCCCCTGTCTCTAGACTACGGTGATCTCAAAATTGATTTAGTCCAGCGTCGTGTCCGCTTTAAAGAAGAGTTTATTGACCTGACTCCCCAAGAATTTAGTTTGCTCTACGTACTTGCCCAAGCAGAGGGAATGGCTTTGAGTCGCTCTGAATTATTGCGCCGCGCTTGGCCCAATGCGATTGACAATCCGCGCACCATCGATACCCATGTCCTTGCCCTGCGCAAAAAAATAGAAACCGATCCTCGACAACCCAGCATTATTCAAACGGTTCGCAATGTTGGCTATCGGTTTAATCAAGGGATAAGTGAGAATAATCCAACACCTGGGACAGAATTGGCAATTTAAAAAATTTATTAGAGGTTCTGCGTCAATTAATCATCAACCCTTAAATCCTGATCAACCAGCGTCGCCGATACATCCCATAGAGAATCACCCACCACAACAGTACATTCACTATCGCAAAGATCAAAGAACCATTCATGGCTCCAGCCCACGACCGAAACAGATTTTCATAAATCCAACTATAGGTACTCACAGCATTATCACCTGTCCCTACCTTAGTTCGATATAGGATACGAACTACTAAACCAGATGCGACAAACAGAAAAATTGCGTTTAACCCCATCACTTCTAAGAGCCATCCCCATCGGCGAAATCCCCGCACTTCAATTAACTCATAACAAGCAGCCAGTAACAGCATCGACCAAGCAGCAGAAAAGACTACATAGGAACTTGTCCATAGCTGCTTGTTAATTGGGAACCAGAAATCCCAAACCCAGCCTAAACCAAGACAACCTAGACCAAATAGTACTAATCCCAAACTAGTACGGGACTGTATCGGTTGATGGCGTAGCCAATCCCCAACGAAATAGCCAGCCAAAACAGTTACTACCGCCGGGAAGGTGCTAAAGAGTCCTTCTGGATCAAATTGAGCTTGTTTATACAAATGGTTTGTTCCCAATACCATACGGTCGATATAGGCAGCAAAATTCCCTTCCGGTGTGAGATTACCAGCACCATAATCAGGAACTGGCAATAAAGACATCGCTGCCCAGTACCCTAGCAAAACTATTCCGGTCAGTACCCACAAACCCCGTCGTCTTAGATTTAGCACTGCTACAGCACAAAGGAGATAGGCAAGACTAATGCGCTGCAAGACACCCATAATCCGAATAGTATCCCAGTTGTAAGTCGGAAAACCATTGAGCAATAAGCCTAGGGCAAATAGAATGGCGCATCGCCTGCCAATACGCCAATATCCTTGGGATAGGGATTGGTTGTTATTGGTGTACTTGACTAAGGAAAAAGCCATTGCTACACCAGCAATAAATAAAAAGGCAGGAAATACTAAGTCTGTGGGTGTAAAACCATGCCACTTAGCGTGAAGTAAGGGGGGATAGACATAAGACCAACTTCCTGGATTGTTGACTAGAATCATGCTAGCCATGGCAATACCTCGAAAGACATCAAGAGAGGTTAGACGCATGATAGGCAAGAGGCAAGAGGCAAGAGGCAATAGACATGCTAGCAATAGACAATAGGCATGCTAGCAATAGGCATGCTAGCAAAATTCAAATAACCGTCAACTGTCAACAAATGATTAAGACCACTCTTGAGATGCTTTAGCTTCTGCTTGTACTAATCTCTCTCGTAACTGTTGCCAATTAATCTGCTCAGCGGTCGTATCTTGGAGTAACTGAGTATTTTGGAAATACAATACTCGATTACAAAATAACTCAGCCATATCTAGCTGATGATTGACCATCAAAATTGTGATCTGCTCCTTTTGCGCTAAATCTGTAAATACCCTGATCACCTGAGAGGCTATACCAGCATCCAAGGCTGAGGTGGGCTCATCGAGTAACACTATTCTTGGTTGGACAACTAGTGCTCGTGCGATCGCAACCAATTGCCGTTGTCCCAAAGACAGTTGTAACTCTGTACGCTCTAACCACTCCGCTGGAATACGCAGTCTCTCTCGAATCTCTTGTGTCCGTTGTGCGTTCGCGTAGCGTGGCCTACGGCCAATCGCTTTTTTTGGCAGCTGTTGCAATACCAACGGATAAGCTAGAGCCTCCTGAACGGTCATCCCTAACAGTTTTGGTTCTTGAGGTACCAGCATGATCTGTCGCCGCAATTCTAGGACAGGGATATTCCGGATGTTCTGATTATCTAGGTAAATATTTCCCTGGGTGGACTCACTTAGTCGGTTCAACAGGCGCAACAGAGAGGTTTTACCCGCACCAGATGGTC
Source organism: Moorena sp. SIO3I6 (assembly GCF_010672095.1). Taxonomy (NCBI): domain Bacteria; kingdom Bacillati; phylum Cyanobacteriota; class Cyanophyceae; order Coleofasciculales; family Coleofasciculaceae; genus Moorena; species Moorena sp. SIO3I6. The sequence goes on from NZ_JAAHHU010000009.1 coordinate 85,960, forward strand.
CAATCACGCTGATGCGATCGCATTGGCTGACCTCGAAAGAAATATCACTTAATATAGGTATTCCAGCTGCTTTAGCCCTGGTTGAGAGGGTCAGGCTTACCTGTTTGAGCTGCAACAGGGGATTAGTCAATCGCTTTGCTCCCATTCAAAATTATCAATGTCTTGATGCAGTCGCTCATGGGGAGGAGCTGCATCAAGGTATTGTGATTAATAAATCAAACCCTGATTAATAGCTGTGGTTATTGTCCAGCCATCTACAAGTAATAGCAAGAGGGTGAATCCGAACAAAATTAGATACATCCAAGGCTGGGCTAGGGGACGAATATCGGTAGTATCTATCCCGGTATAGTTTTGTACTAACTTAACTAAGCGATTAAATCCTACTACTCGCATTGGCAGCAAGTAAGCTTGGTCAGAAGACTGGCTAATGAAATAGTAAACAAGCCCTCCTTGACCTGTGGTGCGCATTTTCAAGTCTTTCACCTCTTTCCAGTGTAATTGCCAACCTTTGCGAAAGAATCGGGGCACCCAATTGGGATAAGCCACCTGAATTTTTTCGTCATCTACAATCACCTGTTCGCTTAAAGCTCCATAGAGGGCTAAAAATCCTAAGCTAATTCCTATCCACAGGACTATTGGCGATACCGGAGTCGATGATACTTTAGCTAAAAACGGTAATGGTATCAACAGTGCCCAATAAAATGTTATTAGGGTAATCCGAATTATAGGAGAGATGCGAAATACAGAAGGGATATACTGTTTAGTCTCAGGTTTAGTTTCAGGTTTAGTTTCAGATGCTGTTTGTTGATTTGGTGACATAATTAAAAAGGGTTTAATAAGGGAATAGGGAATAGGGAATAGGGAGTAGGGAGTAGGGAGTAGGGAAGATGGTAAAATTTCTGTTTACCTCAGGTGCGACCCGTGGCGAATTTAATTCTTAATGGCTCAAGCGTACCTCATAGCTATGATAAATGTTATCTCAACTTCAAATTCTATAGTCGATTGAGCGCATCAAAACTCATAGCCGAGGAAAACTCACCCCACGGGCGAGGTGGGGTGTGGCTCTATTTAATTAATTGGGCAACTGTTGAGTAAACTCATCTAAAGAATTCACAGTTAATGCTATGGCGATTAACTCGTCTAATTTTTCGAGAGTTAAAGCTGGCATTTTCCGGGATATATCTAAAGTAATATCTCCAAATCGCAGGTTAAGGATGCGCTCTAAACTCCGGCGACGTTCTTGTTGAATTCCTTCTTGTAAAATTTCTTGATACCAGGGTGATTCTCGTAATACTGTCATATCCCACCTCATGATTTGTTGAATTAACGGTATCTTATGTACAAAACTAGCAAAGAAAGCTAACAATGGTTCTAGTTGGTTCAAAGTTTGATCCGCTCGTAGTGCCTGCACTGCTGAGCGTAATTTCGATTCACTACCACCTCCTTTTAAGATTGGGACAAACGGTAGTAAGGATGGTAAAGGTTGTGTCAGTACCAAGTCAGCATCTACTTCCCACAGATTAATTACCCGATAATCTTGATGCGCCTTTAATCCCATGAATTCACTGTCGTAGCAGTCTTCAATGGTAACGGTGGCTGGGGGCGGCAAGATGTTAATTAATACTGGATAAGTGGATAGGTTATATTTCTCCTCAGCTAAGGCAACATAATTGCGCATGCGCTTAGGCATGGCCTGGCTATAGCGCAGTTGTAATTCGTTGAGAATCAGAAATTCTTGATGTTCAGGACTCTTTGCTTTGACGATTACGTCGCTTTCCCGACTAATCCACTGGAATTCAGCATCGAGTAACTCCGATGCTCGCACTTGGGGATTACCGGTTACCCATTGCACCCAAGCATTGGGGGCGAGACTGATTAGACGTTTGCTACCAATATCTGCACGTTTTGCCATAGACTATTGACTGAATTAAGACTAATTACTGAAGAACGCCCACTCTACTTTGCAGAGCTGTTTCTGGGGTCAGACTAAAATTTGATTGCTGGGGAGCTGGGTCTCCCACACTTCCCACACTCCCTGCTCCTTAAGATTCTTCTTCTATAGGCTCGTCGTCTATAGGCTCGCCGTCTATAGGCTGGGCGTCTATAGGCTGACCAATATCGAAGATAATGATAAATTTCCTATCAGGCATCAGTCGTTTCAGAGCCTGCAAGTGACCTTCCGCATCAGAACGGTTGCGGAAACGAGCAACAACCACCCGTTGCATTTCGGGCAACAGCCGAACAACTACCCATGGGTGTAGGCGTTGAGAGTACGACATAAAATATTAGGTATCTCCTTAACTGGGGGTCTAGAGCCAGCCTGGGGTCCTGGAGAAACTGTCGGCTGGCTTTTACCGTGGAACGTTTTAGCGCCCACGGTAATTTTATTATAACACAAAAAACGTTATATTATAACATTTTTTAAGAACTTTTGTAACAAATTTTTTAGGGAGTAGGGAACAGGGAATCGGGAATCGGGAATCGGGAGTAGTGGAGTGGGGAAAAATCCTGTGTAACAAATTAATTAATTTTTTAGAGAACTATGGGTGATGCGACCTTGGAGCCGCTTCCAATTCCCGATTTCCTAACTATTCCGGTATTAACGCAGTCGCTAATAGTGGAAACAACAGCACTTGACTTGCTACCCACCCTTACACTATTTACCACCTTTACCACGCTTTCCTCCCTATTCCCGATTCCCGATTCCCGATTCCCTGACATTGTCAATTTTTATTTTCTCTCTTATAATAGTATTATAGGAATAGTTAAAGGAGAGTCAACTGATGAACAAGTGTGTTGGTACTACTGAAGCGGCATCTTTATTAGGAATTTCCTCTAGACGATTGCGCCAACTTCTAGAGAAGGGTCGCGTCCGGGGTGCCTATAAAACCGGGAAATTCTGGATTATTCCTCTGTTCAACCATTTGCCACAAATTACCAAAGGTACCCGTGGACCAAAGGGCAAATGGCGTACCAGCCGTCCCCCTGCTTTAGCTAAGATTAATGTCAATCGCAATCACATTGGCTCGAATATGAAGAAAAGTCCCAAAGACCGGAAGCCAGTGATTTCAGTAAAACGAAAGGGCACCAATCTCTACGGCAACGAGGTCGAAATCCTTGGTCCGTGTAAGATTGTGTATCAGCCGGATAATCCACTCGATTGTGGCGCTCGTTTGTGGATCGAAACTTTCAGCGATATTCACTTCATTGGTGGCAGTTTCCCCGCCACTCGCTAATGATCATGGCAACAGTCTTTGACTGTCGGGATTGACGGTAGGTCACGCTAGGTGATTGCATTTACCAATCCTAAGACTTACTTGATAGCAAACCCGGTATCTGCTCGCCTAATTGGTGAGATGAACCCTAATACGATATCTGATTTAGGAATTGAGAGCTGTACCAATTGCTCTGCAATACGCAAATCAGTGCCATCGTAGTGTACCCAAACTTTCCCATCGTGACTAACATCAATGTGTAGATAACAACCGTAAGTTCGTTTAGAGCCACGCCATCCATTGAAATAAAGCAGGTAGTGTCCTCTCTCATCATCTAAAATAATCTGACTCTTAACCTCATCATCAGGACGCTCACCCAGCTTCCCAGTTTCTATGGTGATTTGACGAACAATTGACTTATATTTAGCTACTTTATCCATCGTTCAATAATTGCTTCATCTATCCGATACACCAGCATTTTCACCTGATAGCGATCCAGTAGTTCCATAATAAAGTATTCCTTGAAAAAATCGTCATAGGTATCATCTGGTACAGCTAAAAATAATGTTCGTTCTGGCATCTTTTTTTCAAGAGCAAACTTATAAAAACTAAATTGCCCCAAAGCTTGGTAAAAATCATGAAGCGTTGAGACACCAATAAAGCTTTTTATCTCTACAGCAATTTTTTCACCATCTTTTTGAGCAGCAATTAACCGTTCAGCTCCCAAATCAACCTGAATCTTACGTTTGCCAGCTTCTACAATGAGCGGGTCATCCGTAATCATCAGCCATCTTTCCTTGACTAGCGCTGCTTTGACTAGTTCATGATACTTGTCTCTTGCCATAGTAAAATAGCAATATCTTCAGGAAAACCCTACCGATAATAGGATAGTCATACCAAAATCCTGATGCCCGGCAATATTTCCTAGTACTTTAACGGTAAACAAACTGTAAATGTACTTCCTTTGTTTAACTGCGATCGCACTTTGACATTCCCCCCCATCCCCTCGACCAAAGTCTTGACAATGGATAGACCCAAACCTGCGCCACCAGTAGAACGAGTTCTAGTTTCATCGACCCGATAGAAGCGGTCAAAAATACGGGCTTGTTGTTTTAAAGGAATACCAATACCACGATCACAGACCTCAATTCTGCCACGGCCATCCACCTGAGATAACTTAACGGTGACTGGTTTATCGACACTAGAGTATTTTACAGCATTATCAATCAAATTCAGTAAGACTTGTTTGAGTCGATTGATATCAGCTTTGACCCAAATCCCAGGTTTATTACTCTCAACTTTAATAACTCGCTTAGTATATTGCCTTGCCATCTCAGCCACCTCTTCGACCAACTCATCTAGGACAAAGGATTCTAGATTGAAGTGTATATGGCCACTATCCGCTCGTGCCAAATCCAGTAAATCCTGCAACATTTGCACGGTGCGGTCAGCTTCTGAAGAAGCAATTTCTAGGGCTTCGCGCTGAGGTGGACTCAAATTAGCACCGCGACGTAAGGTACTTTGGACATAGCCAGAGACTAAGGTTAAAGGAGTCCGCAATTCATGGGATACATTGCTAACAAATTGCCGTTGATTTTCTAAGGCTTCATTCAGACGCACAAGCATTTGGTCAAAGGTTTGTGCCAATTCTCTAACTTCAGTAGGAGCATTATCTAGCTGTATTTGCACATCTCCCAAATCATCAGCAGAAATACTCTCAGTTAGCTGACTCATCATCTGTAGTGGTTGGAGCGATCGCTTAATATAGAATGCGATCGCAATACACATCCCTCCAATAGCCAGTGCTGTAGCTATCCCCAGACTCCGGATCAGCTGCAAAAACATCTTTTGATCACTAGTAATGTCTTGGGCAATGTAAAACTTACCAAGATTGGATTGCTTAACTTCCAAAGTAGTGCCGCAAACCACCCAGTAGCTGCCATTTACTTCCAAGACTTCCGGCATGGGCGGTATCTGTGGCAAATACTTTGGAGACGTCAGGGTTTCAATCACCTCTTGCGCTTCAGATTGAGCAACAATACCATTGTTGGGATGCTTTACCCAGAGTAGGGTATTACTATTGCTGAGTTTATCAATTGCTTTTTGCATTCCAGTTTCCATGGTAACCATATCGCTATAGATTTCCACATCCTGGGGGAAGCGCTCTGCAATATAACTAATACTCTGTTTGTGAGTGGAAACCAGAATATCCTGCATTTTCCAGCTGGTCCAAATTGCCAAACTCCCCATACCTAAGGCTGAAACAGCGGCAATTCCTAAGGTTAGTCTTACCCGTAGGGAACGTAAATCAAGATTTAGGTAGGAGTTATTCAAGAATTTTTCCAGCAAACGGCTGGGGAACTTCATCAGTCTTTGTAGGATTATTTATATTAATATTACTAATTATCACTTTGACAGAACAACCTGAGAAATTACTGATAGACTAGTTAGAATCAGATAACTAATAGTTTGTTTGGGAGCATGGGGATTGTCAAGCTAGGATAATTGGGAATTGGGAATTGGTAACTATAATTACTATCGAGCGATAACTACTGGACTAGAAACACTCCCAATAACTCTACCGATAACACTACTAAAGTAATTTAACACGATCTGATTGAGGAGACCAGTCTTAGGTTATTAACAGTAAATGTATTTAAATGTATTCTTGTAGCCGAGTAAAAAGCCACCGTGTTGAACTGGATTTATTTAACTCCCTATCGGGATTTATTTCATTTGATGAACATAGCCCAATGATGAGTATCAGGAATCAGTAAAATAACGTATATTTATACTATCTACCAATGGGAATTTATTTGTGAACAAGAGGTGCGCTTGACCCGTAATTTAATTCTTAATGGGTCAAGCGTACCTAAATATGTCGGTAAGCATTCAGCTATCAGCGGTCAGCGGTCAGCAGTCAGTTGATTTTATTCAAAAGCACCTCAACGTGGCACAGGCTTCGACGCTGTGACGCCCATAAGCTGAACGCGCACCCGTGCGCGTAGCCCTAATCGCTGTTCGCTGATAACTGACGGCTGAATGCTTACTTCGATGACCTGATCTAAGCTTGAGTATATAGCACTACCCATTAAAGTTAGGACATTGATACAAGCTGAAAACCTTGTGTAGTAAACTTTTGCCTCTTGCCTCTTGCCTCTTGCCTTGGGCGTAGCGCGCTTATTAGACCTCTAGCAAAAGTCCAAAACACGTCTCCGATAATCCTTCCGAGACCGGATATCCGCAGTTTTCTACTGCTGTAAGAAGTCTAGTGTCTAGTTTTATGAATATCCCGTTCTAGTCATTACCGACAATTTAATTATGAAACGTTTTGGAAATTTACTGCTAATTTTGTCAGGAATCCTAATGGCGGGTGAAGCCTCAACTGCCTTAGCTGAGTCTCCCAAAATCGGGGAATCGGAACCGATCCAACACAGTAGTGAACCTCTAACTGTCTCAGATGCATGGGCTACTGAGGTTTCTGACATGTCAGAGTATACTGAAGTTCCTAGGTCGGGGGATATATCTGAAACTGAAGCACCGACTACCGATGCCTCTACCGAAACTTCCGATACTGGTATACCTATACCTAGAAATCCTATAGATATAGAAGTGCCATTACCGGATAATTCCACTGAAGACACGGAGCAGCAAGATACCTTAGTAGATAGGGAGCTTCCAGAAACAGACAGCTCTACGACAACTGTACCTACAATAGACTCAGATACCAAAGATACTGATTCCGATACAGAGGCTTTGGATACAGAAACTGCGGATACAGAGGCTTCGGATACAGAAGCTTCAGATACAGAAACTGCGGATACAGAGGCTTCGGATACAGAAGCTTCAGATACAGAAACTGCGGATACAGAAACTGCGGATACAGAGGTAGAGAAAGAAGAAACCACAACGGCTGTTGACGCTAACGAAAACGACCTGGAAGCAGAAGCTGAAGAAATCAGCCCAGAAGAACTGGCAAAACAGCAGAAACTGATTGAAGCCGATAGACTTTATCTAAGTGGAGATATAATTGGTGCTGAACAACTATATCGTGAAGCCAAGAATCCTTTTGATAATCCAGAACCAGTTCAAGAACTACCGGAGGCAATTTACGACACCGCTCAACTCTCTCCCGCTGGTGGAGTGTACTGGCGTAACTATGAGTCAGGGTTAGAAAAGAATTTAGAAAGTAAAATTCTGATTCCCCTAAAGTTTTTAGTAGAGCAGCAACCAGAATTTATTCCCGGTCATATACGCTACGCTCAAGCTCTAAAAGATTATGAGCGGCTTGATGAAGCCTTAGTAGTTTTAACGCAAGCTAAAAATCTATATCCCCATGAGCCGGAATTAATCAAGGTAACCATGGCAATGCTAGCAGACTCAGAAAATTGGTTTGAAGCATCTCTGGTAGCTCGTGAATTTGCCCTGTTTAATACTGAGCATCCTCAATCGGAAGAGTTTCTTCAGCTCGCTGATCAGCATCTAGACCGCCACATTTCCCATCTCCGGAATGAAATTACCGGTAATACAATAATGAATGTGATTACTGGCACATTAGGTTATGTTTTTACTGGTAATCTCTTTGGTCCGCTATCAGCAATAGAGTCAACGGTATTAATGCTTCAGGGAGAATCAGGCATTGGGAAAAGAATTGCTAAGCAAGCACAAAAGCAATTACCGATGCTAGAAGACGAAGAAGTGCTGGAGTATGTGCGGGAAATGGGAAATGAACTTACCAAGGTAACAGGTCGCGATGAGTTTAACTACGAGTTTTATGTAGTTATGGATGACCAACTCAATGCTTTCGCTTTACCGGGAGGTAAAATATTTATCAACGCTGGGGCTATCCTAAAAACCAAGTCCGAAGCAGAATTAGCTGGTTTACTGGCTCATGAACTATCCCATGCTGTGTTATCCCACGGTTTCCAGTTAGTCACTCAAGGTAACTTGACTGCTAACATTGCCCAATTTATCCCCTATGGTGGCACTGCTGCTAATTTAATTGTACTTAACTATAGCCGGAATATGGAACGTCAGGCTGATGATTTAGGAACTAAAATTCTTGCGGCTAGTGGCTATGCAGCAGATGGATTGCGCAATTTGATGATTACTCTCCATGATCAAGGTGGACCAAAACCCTTATTTCCTTGGCTTTCAACTCACCCAGAGACTAAAGAACGGATTAATAATTTAGAAGTTATAATTGACAGGAATGGTTACAACCGTTATACTTATGAAGGTGTAGAAAAACACCTAGAAATTCAGAAGCGAGTTGCTGAACTTCTCAAAGAATATGAGGAAAAGCAGAAGGAAGAAGAAGAGGGAAAACAGGAGCTAATGCAAGAAGATGAGCAGGAGCAACAACAGGAGGGAGAACAGGAGCTAATGCAAGAAGATGAGCAGGAGCTAAAACAGCAGGAGTAAGCATATGCGCTACGCGCACGCTGGGCGAACAGCAGTCAGCAGTCAGCAGTCAGCCATTCCCGTAGGGTAGCCATAGGCCAAGGCTCAAGCTAAGTGAACAGCTTATTTTATTCAAAATCACCTCAAGTAGGGTGGCCACCAGCCCCTGATAGCTGATAGCTGAACGCGCACGCGTGCGCGTAGCGCTTAAGCTGATAGCTGAATACTTACGATCACATGGCTTCGAGTTCCTTACCTTTGGTTTCCCGAACTGCGAACACAACTAAGAAAAAGGAGATAGCAGCAGCAATGGTATAAAGACCATAAGCAGTACCTAAACCAAACCTAGTCAGGAGAATGGGGAAGGTGATGGTAATGAAAAAATTTGCCAGCCATTGAGTTGAAGCACCAACAGACAGTGCAGACCCTCGAATCTGGTTGTTGAACATTTCCCCTAGCATCACCCAGACCACTGGTCCCCAGGAAAAGCCAAAGCAGAACACATAGAGGTTAGCGCCTAAGAGGGCGACAATCCCTTGAGAGTGAGTCAGAATCAATTCACCAGCGCTATCCAAGTGGGCGAAAGTGAAAATAAATGCCATTATGCCCAAGGTCAAGGTCATGCCAATAGACCCGAGGAGCAGAAGGGGTTTGCGTCCAAACTTGTCTATGAATGCGATCGCTAAAAGGGTAGTAAGAAGATTAATAGCGCCAGTAATAACATTAATTAGCAGGGAATCCCCTTCTGAAAACCCTACCTCTTGCCATAACACATTACCATAGTAGAATACTACATTAATTCCCACAAACTGTTGAAATAGAGATAATCCCATGCCCACCCAGACAATGGGAAGCAGCATAGCATTTTTACCAATCAGATCAGAGAGTTTAGGCTTGCGCTCCTTGAGAACTGTTTGCTGAATTTCCAAGACCTTGGCTTGGACATCACCACTCTCAATCTTGGCGAAAACAGCAGCAGCTTTTGTCAAGCGGCCAATAGATACCAAAAAGCGGGGAGATTCAGGAATCAACCAAGCCCCCACCCCATAAACAATTGCTGGAATCAGCTCCATCCAGAACATCCAGCGCCAAGCCGGTATAGAAAACCAAAGTGGTGCTTCTGCTGAACCGGTAACCATACCAATCAAGTAATTGCTGACAAAAGCAATAAAAATACCAATAACAATGGCCAATTGCTGCAGAGAACCTAACCTTCCCCGCAGGTGAGCTGGAGAAACCTCTGCGATGTAAGCTGGACTAATTACACTAGCGGCACCCACAGCAATGCCACCCACCAGTCGATAGACTACAAAATCCCAGATACCGATTGCTATACCAGAGCCAATGGCACTGATCGTAAATAAAGCAGCAGTCATTAGCATCACCTTTTTGCGGCCATACCAATCCGCCATCTGTCCAGCGTAAAACGCCCCAACTGCAGAACCTAGCAGCATCGAAGATACTGAGAATCCCGTCCCGACGCTAGTGGAGTTAAAGGCTTTTTGCAGTGCTGTAATGGTGCCATTGATAACTGCACTGTCGAAACCGAATAAAAAACCACCAATGGCAGCCACTGCGGAAATCAGGACTACAAAAGATATATGGTATTGTTGTTGGTCATTTATCATTGATAGCAGTTCTCAATGGGGTGAGGTACTTTCGTCTTGGGTTAATGGGAGTAGGGAGTAGGGAGTAGCGCTGCATCACTTTTCAATTTTCTATATTCATACCAAGTTGCGGTCAAAGGTACAACTTTCTCTTCCGCCCATCTCCCCATCTCCCCATCTCCCCATCTCCCCATCTCCCTATCCAACCAATTTAATCTCTTTGAATGCAACTCGGTATCATTCATACCTGGAAGCTTTTTGCCCTAATTCTTTAGGTGGAGAAGTTGCCAGTTAAGCAACTGTCTATGGAAAGAACGACCTATCACCAATGGCATAGCAGGGTTCAATAATAGACAGAGCGAGGATTAAAGCCGAATCTTGCTAAGACCTTAACTACCACGGGATTGTGTACAGGTTTAAATAGTGGCATGGGATACCTCACGAAGCTTTAAAAAAGGAAAGTACAGTTTAAAGGTAAGGTAAAGCTGAGGGAGCTTGCAGCAAATGGAATCAACTAAAAACCCCACCATGGAAGAAATGAACCTATTCTCAGAGCCTGGCACTGGCAAGGTAGAAAAGACAATTACCCCTCATAAGCCAGGACGAGTCAAGTTTAAAGCAACTTACTGGCCAGCAGAAGTATGCTCTGATTTTCAAGTCACCCTTGAACCTGAAGACCCAGTTACAGTTGTTGGTCGGCGGGGCATTACCCTGATTGTGGTACCAGTGGGTTATATTTTTCCCGACGATTCCCAAGAGTCAAGCCAAAACCTAGCCAGAGGGATTGTCTCACGCTTGTTTAGTTGGACTCAACGAGTGTGAGTGTTTACAGTATTCTGTAATCCAAACTAATTAACTTCAGAAGCCCAATACTGAACCTAGGGTTGACAGTATTGGGCTTCTAGGTTTACTTGAACTTTGCCACTAAGATCACTTTTTGAGGAACTTAGGAAATAACTCTACCGTTAAAGTTCCTTAATAATTCACCCTATCTTATAGCTCAGTTTAATAGCTGAGTTTAGTAGACATTTGACAGCGAGGTAATTTTTCCTTTATAATAGTTTTATCGGTATAGTTTTTAGGAACAGCTATGAACAAGTGCGTTTGTACTACTGAAGCCGCATCTCTTTTAGGTATTTCTCCTCGCCGATTGCGCCAACTCCTTGAGAAGGGTCGCGTCCGAGGTGCCTATAAAAGTGGTAAATTCTGGATTATTCCCCTGTTCAACAATCTGCCCCAAATCATTAAAGGTACTAGAGGACCAAAAGGAAAATGGCGTACCAGTCGTACTCCAGCTCTAGCCAAGATTAATGTCAACCGCAATCACATTGGCTCGAATATCCACAAAAGTCCGGAAGAGCGCAAGCCAGTGATTTCAGTAAAACGAAGTGGCAACAATTTATACGGCAACCAGGTAGAAATCCTCGGTCCGTGTCGGATTGTATATCAGCCGGAGAACCCACTGGCTTGTGGTGCTCGTCTGTGGATTGAAACCTTCAGTGACGTTCACTTTATTGGTGGTAGTTTTTCTGCTCGTGGTTGAAGCAAAAGTTGCTACTTATGCAGAGCAGAACAGAGAGATCAAAGTTTGTCGAGAATGGCAACAACTGATCACAAAATTGTGATCAAAGAACTATCTGAAAGTCCCCGAATTTTATCTGTGGCCATTGACTTGATGCAAAAACTTTTCCAACCGATCCATCCCCTTCTCAATGGAAGCCATATCCGTAGCATAGGAAAGACGGATACAATCATCAGCACCAAAGGCAATACCAGGAATTGCAGCAACTTGCTGGGAACTGAGTAAGCGATCGCAAAATTCCAAAGAGCTTAAACCAGTTTGACTGATGTTAGGGAATAAGTAGAAAGCAGCGTCTGGCTTCACACAAGTCAGGCCAGGCATGGCCGTGAGGCGCTCTAACATCACCTGTCGCCGTTGGGCAAAGGCTTGGCGCATCTGTTCTACACAGTCAAGGGGACCTTCCAAAGCTGCGATCGCACCATACTGAGCAAAGGTACAAACATTGGAGGTGCTATGACTCTGAATCGTTGTCATTGCTTTAATTAGCTCTAGTGGACCGGCTATATAACCGATACGCCAGCCGGTCATGGCAAAAGCTTTAGCAAACCCATTACTAATGATAGTGCGCTTGAATATTTCTGAGCCTACTGCCCCAATACTAAGGTGTTGAGCCCCATCGTAGCGAATTTTCTCGTAAATTTCGTCAGAAACCACCAGAATATCTTGCTCTACAACTACCTCCGCCAAGGCTTTTAGTTCTGCGGGAGTATAAACCATACCGGTGGGATTAGAGGGAGAGTTGAGAATAAATAATTTAGTTTGGGGTGTGATGGATGAACGGAGCTGAGCCGGTGTAATTTTGTACCCAAGAGTTGCATCTGTAGGAACAATCACAGGTTTGCCCCCAGCCAGCTTCACCATTTCTGGATAGGAAAGCCAGTACGGAGCAGGAATAATCACCTCATCTCCGACTTCAATCAGAGCCAGCATCAAGTTGAATAGGGATTGCTTACCGCCGTTGGTGACAATAACGTTCTGTGTATCGTAATCCAGGTTATTCTCATGGCGCAGTTTATTTGCGATCGCAGCTCTTAGCTTTGGTTCCCCAGCGGCTGGACCATACTTAGTCTTTCCTTCATCCAGGGCTTGCTTACTGGCTGCTTTAATATGAGCAGGAGTATCAAAATCCGGTTCTCCGGCGCTAAAACTACAAACATCAATCCCATCTGCCTTCATGGCTTTGGCTTTAGCAGCAATGGCTAAAGTTAAAGAAGGGGTAACTTGACCAACTCTTGATGCCAGCTTCATTCTCACAAATAATAACTGAGGAATTGTTAATCCGATTGCTCTTACAATCTTATCATTATCTCATAATAGCTAGCCATTCATAATTTATTTTAGATTTATTTTAGATTTATTTTAATATTTATTGAATTTTTCAGCCTTCTTTGTGATCTAATCAGGGCTAATCAATGCTGTGGGGGTTTGCTGTCAAACCATGAACTTACGTTAACTAAAGACTAGAAAATATATATTTCTTAAATTGATGTGTTTTTTGGCTGCAATTTACTTGCAATTAATTCAGACTTAAATTTATTGTTTACTTGGCTAAGTAGCAGGGAAAACGCATCTAAATTCTAGAAGCCTTACTCAGATAAGATAACAAAAACAATAAGCAAAAATACTTATCGTATTACTCTTAGATCGAGTAGGTATTTCAAAATAAGATGCCTTTATCCTGAACTAAGTAAGTAGCTAGAAAAGTGTCAGCTATTAGCTGATAGCTGGTAGCTGTTCGCGTAGCGTGCGCGTAGCGCTTAAGCTGATAGCTGACATTTGCCCCAACAAGTTTGTTTGGGCTTATTTGTGTCTACTAATTAATTTTCCTGTCATTGTCGGAAGAGGATAGTGTAAATGCTAGAGGTAGAGAAATACTACAGAATCTTGGAGCTGGAGCCTGGAGCTTCACAGGAGGAGATTCACCAGGGCTACCTCGATTTGACCTGGGTATGGCATCCTGACCGTTTTTCTGGTAATCCCCGGCTACAACAGAAAGCTCACTGCAAGTTGCAACAAATCAATGAAGCTCATGCCCAATTGCGCTCTTTACAAAGAACTCTCGGTTGGAAAAATAGACACCCCAAGCCTAAACCCCAGAAGCAATCACCATTAAAGAACCAATATCGTAAGTCAGATTTATATAAACGGGAAGTTAATCCTGTAACCACCGAACCTAGTGAAAGTAGCACTGGCAGTAAGAGTCAGGGAAGTCCAAAGTCTAGGCGTGTGTATCGGAGCCAGAAAATCGATGATTGGTTAGATTAACTTACTGGTAATTACTTGTGATAACTTGATCGCTGCTTTAATTACTTAACGTTTCTATATCCTGTCGGTAGGCAATTAAGGCGTGACGATTCCGGTATTCGGCTATAGCACGCAGAATTGCATCAGACACTTCCCGGGATACGATCGTCTTAATTTCAACATTGGTGTTGTAGCCCGGAATATCTCCTAGGCGTCTGCCGTGACCACCTTCTCCCCTTACATCACTAACAGTATAACCAGTAGCCCCTTGGCTTTTGATTAGCTTGACAAGGCTTTCTCGAATTACTGATTCACCAATGATGGTGACTAAGACAGCATTATTGATGGGAGCATCTTCTGTAGACATAGGAAATTCCATAATCCTGACATCTACTAGTCTAGAATCTTCTAGTTTAGACTAGTAGATGTTAATTTTTAGTTATCAATGGGATTGACCTACGGTCACGCTACGCGAACCCATTGACAAGTAAGCTCAACTATACCGATTAGTGCGTAATTTCAAATCCCTGCAAACCTTCTGGTGTCTCATTATTAACCACCACATTGTCAACCACAGCATTTAACGGTCCGCTATGACACCAACGCACCATAGCTTCCACTGCTGCGGTGTTCCCTTCAAATACTGCTTCCACACGCTTATCAAGAAGATTTCTGACCCAGCCATTCACCCCTAGATGCTTAGCTTGAAGCATTGTGGCGTAGCGATAACCAACTCCTTGAACTCTTCCGGAAATGAAAACATGGGTGCGGATTTGCTTGTGTGGTGTTGATGAGTTTTGCATTTAGCAGTTTGCTGTTGACTACATCAAGTTAATGTTGAAGGTTGTTCGCCGTAAGCATCCTTTGTCGGCGAGGTTGACTGTAACACACTTTGCTTACGGTCAATCTTCAACCAACCTTCAACATAGTTACCCCAAACCATGGAACTTTATCGTATTGTTTAGCTACAGCGCACCAGCCGCTGTTTTATCCAATACACCTCCAGATAGGTGTGTGGTGATATTCATCGCTTGCAATACTGGGGCTTTGTCTAAGCCTTGGGGATAATCAATTACGCTGACAGCCCCATTTCCCTGCTTGATATTCCAAATTAATGCTGGACTCAAGCCAAGAATGTCACAAAGTACTACTTTATTGATAGCATCATGAGCCACCACTAAGCCAGTCTGAAATCCTGAACCAGATGCCGTAGCCGATTGAACCATCCCATTCCAGGATGCCACTGCTCTTTCCAAAACATCCTGTAGGTTCTCTCCTTCTGGCATTTGTACCGTTTCTGGGGCAACTTTCCACTGATGCAGCAATTCACCATACTCTTGGGCTATCTCTGACTCTAATTTACCCTCCCATAAGCCATGACTGATTTCCCGGAGTCCATCATCAACTTGTAAATTGACATTGGGGTGAGACTGGAGAATAATTTCAGCAGTTTCCTTGGGACGCAGCATGGGGCTACTGACTGCAAAATCAATGGGGATATCTTTTAGAAACTCACCCGCAAGCTGTCCTTGTTTACGACCATTGTCATTTAAAGGAACATCAATCTGTCCCTGGAAGCGAGAGGCACGATTCCAATCGGTTTCACCGTGGCGCACCAACAACAGACGCAACCCTTGGTCAATATCTCCCCTTTTTGGCAATTTTTCCCCCAAGTGGGAGGTTTGATTGAGGGATTCCAATTGTACGGTTTCTCCCCAACCACCAGTGAAATTTAGTACATTGATGGCACAATTGGATTGCCTGATACTATGGTAACGAGCAGGAGTTACCCCAATGGCACTGCTAATTAAGCAGCGATTGATACCATTATGGGCTACGATTAAAATCGTACCTCCTTGATAGAGGCGGATAACCTCTTGCCAAAACTGCTCTGCTTGTTTGTATAGTTCAAGCACAGGAAAATGTTCTTTTGACCCGACCCCTGTGGGAATGACCATGGAAAATTCGTGGGGGCTTTCTTTCCAGCGCTGGTAGTCTTCTGGGAATTTTTCCAAAACTTCGTTCTTTTGCAGATTTTCCCAAAGGGGTAAATCGATTTCCATCAGCTGATCTGATGGCTGTAACTGGGGAGGGTTTGGCAAATAGGATAGGATAATATCTGCGGTTTGCTTTGCCCGTTGTAAAGGGGAGCAGTAGATGGCATCAAAGCTGAGGCTACTGAGGGCAGTACCAACTTTTTGGGCATCAGCACGACCTTTGTCGGTCAAGACTGACTGATCACTGCGTCCTTGAATGATCTGCTGAATGTTGTAAGTACTTTGACCGTGACGGACAATAACGACGCGGGTAGCCAATCTTTTATTCCTCCATGAGCAGGTATGTGGTTCAGCCGGGTCAGCTAGGGTGACAAATGTATACTGGGTATACTCAGATGATTCCGAATCATCAAGGTCATTGTAACCTAGCTAGATTATCCCTAAAGTGGCAGTGTACAGTTGGTGACTAGTTATTGGTTACTTGTCCGTTGACTACCAACAAATAACTAGTGACTAATAAGCAAAATGCTTGTGTGTTGGGGGGTTCGATGACTATAAAACGGTTGGTTTTGATTGTACTGACGATTTTTGCGATCGCTAGAATTGGCCTTTCTCTGGTAGAAAGCTGGGGTCAGCCCCAGATTCAAACTAGTCTGGAACTTCGCCAAACCAATCTAGTACTCCATGGCTGGGAGTGGAAAAACACAACCTCTGATTCTGCCACATCTGAGCAGTCTAATCAGGAGTTTAAGGTAGATTGGACTGCGGCTCGTAATGCTTTGATTGGTGCTGAGCCGTTTCAATCTGCTCAAAAACAGTATGAAACAGCCCGTCAATTGGCTCAGACCAATCAGTCAAAGGTTCTGACCAAACTCCAAAAATTTTCCATAGGGAAGGTAACTACACCGAACGATAGGTCGCAATCACAATCACCAGCCACTCCCCTGACCCAAAACTCCTATCCCTCGGAGCAGCAGCAATTGCAACAGTCATTGTCTGACATCGAACAGCTGATTGCTCGGCTGGATTTGCGTATTGGAATTCTCCAAGCTCAACAAGGAAAAACCGATGCTGCTATTGAAACCTGGGATAAACAGACATACTCTAATGGCTCATTAGAAACTGCTGGGGTATTAATGGGTCTATGGAGTGAGCCACCCCTAGTACTACCAGATGCTGAGCAAAAAATTGAACAAAATTTAGATAATTGGTTCCGCTATCGCGCGTTGAGTCAGCTGTATCAAGTGCAGCAGCGCCAAAGTGATTTATTGTCACTCCAAACCCAAGAACAAGAAACGGCTGAACAAGCAATTGTCAAATTATTCGTTATCGCTGTCATCCCAGGATTTAATACCCTATTGGGTTTAGTAATCTTAGTGTGCTTGGTTGGTCAGTTGTTATTTCAAGGTAAGCAATCCCTTCTAGCCACCAATCATAATGTGCCATGGAAAACAGCTTGGGATCGGGAAATTATTTGGCAAGTGCTGATTTTTGGTTTTTTCGCTATCGGTCAACTGCTGTTACCGGTTTTAATTGGTCTGTCACTGGGGATTGTTGGGATTAACCCAGGCAATTTTACGGTACAGATGAGTGCGTTCTATGTGTTGCTAACTTACCTAATCATGGCATTTGGTGGCTTGTTAGTGATGTACCTTTCCATTAAGCCCTTTTTGCCCCTGCCAGAGGATTGGTTTCGCTTCAAGTGGCGCAGCAACTGGATTGTCTGGGGAGTCGGTGGCTATTTGATAGCACTGCCCTTGGTGATTGTGGTATCTCTGATTAACCAACAGTTATGGCAAGGAAATGGCGGTAGTAACCCACTGTTGCCCCTAGCTTTGGAGGGACAGGACAGCATAGCTTTGACGATATTTTTTCTGACAGCAGCTGTGGCAGCACCAGTGTTTGAAGAGATAATTTTTCGAGGGTTCTTGTTGCCCTCTTTGACTCGTTATCTACCAGTTTGGGGAGCGATCGCATTAAGTAGTCTGATTTTTGCGATCGCTCATTTGAGTCTCTCAGAAGTCCTACCCCTAGCCACATTGGGAATTGTCTTGGGATTCGTTTACACGCGATCGCGTAATCTCCTAGCTCCCATGCTGCTCCATAGTCTCTGGAATAGTGGTACGCTTCTGAGTTTGTTTGTTTTAGGGAGTAGTTAAGAATTACAGCGGTTTACAATTGGGTGAGGTACAAATTCCTGGCTTTTAGGGAACAGGGAACAGGCAACAGGGAACAGGGAACAGGTAAGAGGTAAAAAATCCTGTGTACCTGATAGTTATGAAAAACGCTGTAAGTATGAACTGTCAAGTATCAAGTGTTAAGTATTAAGTGTGAAGTATGACGTGTGACATTCTTCATCCTTCAAAAAACACCATAAAGCTGTTTAATAAATACCATAATCTGATTCCCGTACTCCAAATCTGGATTCCAACGTCTGCCTAAGTCATAAACTGAAGGAGCAACACCTCTGGGCACATATTCAAAACGAGGGTCTACTATCGGGGTCTCGTTAATCATATCAGTACTGGCATATGCCTTCAGGTGCTGAATGTGAGCTTTAACTCCTGTTTTCGGGTCAGGAAACGTAGCACCAGCAGCACTAGCCTCAACGGTACCCAATCCACAGAAGTTATTCTGCTCAGGTTTGACCTTACCTCCAAAGCGTAAATAATCGGTTTCCAGACACATCTGACAGAAAGCAACATCGTGGTTCACTCCCTCATTTTCCGCTTCTTCTATGTAAAGTCTGGGTAAGTCAGGAAATTGTTTTAAACCGTCTTCATTGTTTTTCTCAAGAAAGCTTTTCAATTGGCTTTCAGTGGCATTTCCCATCCCCATAATTTGATCACCATCTTCGAGTAAGGTGCGGGGAAGTGAATTTAAAATAACAGTTTTTGTCTGATTTTCCCAGGATGCAGCTATATTAAACTCCTGTAAGTCTACCGCTTTGACATAGACAACATTTCCATAACTGATTTGGCGAATATTTTCTCGATCAGTTAGACTAATCCCGAGCATTTCCACTAAATCAACGGGGATAAAGGCATTGCTATTAATTAAAATCCCTTTTTCGTCATACTTCTGTTGTTTAATAAAGATATTGATAGTAGGAAACTCAGGAGTTTTTGGAGTCTGACCGCTCCATTTAATTAATCCTTGAGCAATCCCTTTGGCAAATTTTTCCCGCTGATTTTGCAGTAACTCTAGGTCTTGAGGATTGTCGAGAAAACACAACTGCATCAGTACGGAAGAGACTGCTACCTGACGACAAAAGGATAAGCCGCGCCGATTGGGAGAGTGGATATCCGCTTGAATGCCACGACTGGGAAGTTCAGGAATTTCTTGGAGTAAGGCATTCAGTAAGAGCTGAGCATCCAGCTGCCTTTCATCGTTACCATAGATGTAAAAGGCTTGAGCCCCTCGCAGGGAACCGTTAAAGGCATTGCCATCAATTTCCAAGGCTACGTCACCAGGCACAGCATTGGCATTGATCCATCGAATCGTCTCTCGACGACTGAGAGAGTCAGGAACAACAATACAATCTACTCCCCGTAATTCAAGCTGTTTAACAATTTCGTTACGGGTAAGTATCATTTCCCGAGATTCTGTTGTGCCTAAAGCCACTACTCCCGGGTCTTTGAGGTCATGACCAGCGGAAATTATAATACGTGCCATGGGTTGGTTTCTTCTCCTTGGTTTACCGTTTTTTGGTCGGAAAATAATTCGGTAGATTGCTTTAAAAAGCCGTGCTAATAGCTTACGCATTTCGCCTTTAAATTGTCAGTTACGGAAAAACAATCAATGAAACAATCAATGATGATTTAGGAATGATGAATATCTCTGGAACTTGTTAATGAATGATAGATTATTTTACCATTGACCATTACCATTCGGTTAGGGTCAATGGTGCTCAATTAAAGTCCCATTTTGGCACGGGTTGCTGGGCCGACAACTCCATCTACATCTAAACCGTTTTGTTGTTGGAACTGCTTTACAACTGCCTCACTACCTGGTCCATAGACACCATCCACATCCAGACTATAGCCTGCTTTGGCCAAGGCTTGTTGAATAGCACGTACGTCTTCTCCCTTCATATAAGGTCGGCTGAGGCGCAGTACCCGAAATTGTATTGACTTGTCAGATTCGGTCTTGGGGGGTACCGAGATCGAAAACCCTTCTGCAAAACTATTGTTTAGTCGTCTCTCGGTTGATGGTCCGTAGGAACCATCTTCGGAAATCCGGTCATTGATATTATAGCGGTTCCAAACTCGCTGGAATGCCCGCACTGCTAGGGAGCGAATGTCTCGGGTACCTCTGCCTACGTAGTCGAAATGAACTGGGTCTCCCCAACCGAGCCATCGCCAGCCGTACTTCTGGAGGTAAGGTCGCCAGCTTTGGTAATCTGAAATATCAATGGCTAGACCACTTTGGTGATTACTGCGAGACGGACGGGCAGCAATGGGAATATGGCAACGGCTATTTCTGTAGTGGTTATATAGTATTAATTGCTGGGCAATGGTGCGATAGGCTGAATTTACTACCATGGGAACGCCCCGGTCTTGAATAGCACGTTCTAGGGCTCTTTTGGCAGCGGGTTGCAGCATAGCCCAGACAGCAGGACCTAGTTGCACATCTAAATCATCAAAACTGATTAGTACATTCGGGATGAGTCGGTTCATTTCATTAATAATCTGTTTGTCTAGCCCCCGAACCACTTCTGTGGAGCAGGAGGTAACATTCCTGACCTTGATGGATATTTTCTTAGGGAACAACTGTTTATCGTCATCCCAAACCTCCACATGGGGTTCGTAGACGTACCAGGTATTCTTGCCATTAAATTCATCTTTGGTAAAAGCAATCCGCAGGTAAGACTTCTCGTCTTTGAGGTCTACCCAGCTGTGCAGCTCTAGTTCCCTGCCTTTTTTGACCCACACTTTATCCTCTTCATTTTCGATCTTCTGGCTGGATACGGGTTGCTGTTTTAGGAAGGTATCATGTACGATTTTCAAAGATAAGACCATCAGTTTCCCTCATAGACGAAATGGTGGCAGTAGTCGTGATTGGTGAGTCGTGATTGGTGAGTGGTAATTGGTAAGTGGTAATTGGTGTTTGTCACTTAAAGTAAACTCCTGCCTAGGAGGAGTGATTAGGACGTTTCAAGCTAGCTGTTGTTAGCCCTACCAAACTCAAGACTCTTCCACTATATATTCATATTCAATACTAGAGCCTGGGATTACGGCCAAATGTTTGACAAAATTGGGCAGAATCCTCCGCTTATAACAGTTAGAGTCAAGAGGAGATCAAGGTAGATACTTGATTCGACAGTGAGCAGCTACCGACTTGATTGCTACGCCCAATCCCTGTTAATGCAATCAGCATCTCACCCTTAAGTCGAAACTTTTAAGTTAGTGATATCTCAATTATCTAAGCTGACGGACCTTTTTTTCCAAGTGTCCTGCTTTCGTGATTGACATCAACAATTAGATAATGATAACCATTAAAAACATTAACTGTAGGCTAGTTGAGCAGCTGTTAGCCTAAGCTAGAAATAAGAGGCATGTGTTGCTCTTAATCCTCAAGGGGTTGCCACTATCTACTGAAGCTGTTCACCAAATCTATGCCAAAATCTATGCCAACTTCCCCTAAGACTACCTTAACTCAACCAGCTTTGCCTGTAGAAACTATCACATTAGATGTAACTGGCATGAAATGTGCTGGTTGTGTTGGTGTAGTGGAACGGCAACTGAGCAGTAACCCTGGGGTATCGAAAGCCTGTGTCAATCTGGTAACTGGGGTAGCTGTGGTAGAGTATCAAGCTGGTGAGGTAGAACCAACTGTCCTAGCTGAGCTGCTTACATCAAAAGGGTTTCCTAGTCAACCCCGTTTACCTGAAACTGAAAAGGGAACTAAGAGCCAGGATAGGTTAACACCAGCCCAGAGACATCAGCAAGAAGCTAGAGCATACCGCCAACAACTAGCGATTGCTGCTGTCCTGATTGTCTTCTCTACATTAGGACATATCGGTCATTGGTTCCATGGACCAATGCTGCCAGTATTGAGTACTTTGTGGTTCCATTGGGGACTGGCAACTATAGCGCTACTATTACCGGGACGCTCTATCATAGTCGAGGGTGGGCGCGGTTTGTGGCACGGTGCTCCCAATATGAATACGTTGATCGGACTGGGGGCGGTGACGGCTTACACCACTAGCTGTGTGGCATTACTATTCCCTAACCTAGGATGGGAATGTTTCTTTGATGAGCCAGTGATGTTGCTGGGTTTTATTCTTTTAGGTCGGACCTTAGAGCAAGGGGCAAGATATCAAGCTACTGCTGACTTTGAGTCTTTGCTATCCCTACAGCCTCAGGTAGCCCGGTTGATTGGAACATTAGACAGTAAAGAAGGTGATCAAGGGGGTATCGAAATTCCTGTGGAGCAAGTCCGGGTGGGAGAATGGTTAAGGATATTACCTGGGGAAAAAGTTCCTGTCGATGGGGAAGTGATTACTGGACTCTCATCGATTGATGAGTCAATGCTAACGGGGGAATCTCTACCAGTATTGAAGCAAGCAGGGGACATGGTTACTGGTGGTACGTTGAATCAATCGGGAGTGCTGGTGCTAAAGGCAACCCGTACTGGTAAAGAAACTACTCTGGCACAAATTGTAGCACTAGTGGAGGAAGCGCAAACTCGGAAAGCGCCAGTACAGCAGTTAGCGGATTTGGTAGCAGGGTATTTTACCTATGGGGTGATGGCGATCGCATTTTTAACGTTCCTATTTTGGTACGTGGCTGGGACTAAAATCTGGCCGGAGGTCTGGTCAACCATGGCGGCTTCTCCATTACTGTTGAGTTTGAAATTAGCGATCGCAGTTTTAGTGATTGCTTGTCCCTGTGCCTTGGGTCTAGCCACACCTACCGCCATTCTAGTCGGTACTAGCCTGGGGGCAAAGCGGGGCTTATTAATCAAAGGCGGTGACATTTTAGAACAGGTGCATCGGCTGGATACTGTGGTTTTTGACAAAACCGGTACCCTAACTCAGGGTCAAGCTACAGTTACCGATTGCCTGCTGATTCAACCTGACACCGGGAATGACCAACAGAGCGCTATTGCTACGAAAACCATTGCTCTATCTTCTGCTAGCCAATTGCTGCAACTGGCAGCAGCAGCAGAAAGTGGCACATCCCATCCCTTAGGTAGGGCAATTGTTACCGAAGCTCAACAGCAACAGTTACCGATGTTAGGGGCTCAAGATTTTTACACAGAACCAGGATTGGGAGTATCAGCTTTAGTAGAAAACCAACGGGTAGTGCTTGGCAGTGCAGACTGGTTGAGTAAGCAGGGTATTACGATTAGTGATACTGCTCAAGGTGAAGTCAAGGCTTTGGCAGATGGGGGTAAAACAGTAGTTTATGTAGCCGTTGATGGGCTACTAGCTGGATTAATTGGTGTGAATGATCTTCCGAGAGTCGAGGCTAAAGAAACAGTAGAACACCTCAAAGACCTGGGATTGCAGGTGATGATGCTAACTGGTGACAGACCGGAAGTGGCGGCTGCTGTGGCCAAAACTTTGTCAATAGAGCCAGAAGATGTTATCGCTGGGGTGCTTCCCGATGGCAAAGCTAATGCGATCGCAAACCTCCAAGACCAGGGACACTGTGTCGCTATGGTGGGAGATGGCATCAATGACAGTCCAGCTCTAGCACAAGCTGATGTTGGGATTGCCTTGCATGGGGGAACCGATGTGGCAGCGGAAACAGCAGGAATTATTCTGATCAGAAATAACTTGCTCGATGTGGTCAAGTCCATAGACCTATCACGAGCCACCTTCAACAAAATCCGCCAGAATCTGTTTTGGGCATTCGGTTACAATATATTGGGTATTCCCATAGCGGCTGGTGGGCTACTACCAGGATTTGGGATAGTACTTTCTCCTGCTGCTGCTGGTGCCTTCATGGCTTTCAGCTCAGTTAGTGTTGTCACAAACTCTCTGCTGCTAACCCGTTTGCGGAATTAGTTCAAGTTCGCTTGAATACCTAGAATAGACCATCAGAGCAGCAAGGTTTCAGAAGGCTACAGTATCCTGGGTGGTCGGAAGCCACGGCCATAGGGTAAGCTTGGCGTCTGGTAGTTTACTATTATTGATTCAAGGAATAATCAGGTAATGCTGAGCACTCAGGAGATTTTTCTAGGTAAATCAGTCCTTAAGTCAGTCGCAAGCTGGTTGAGACCTGTGCCAATGTAAGTAAATAAGAGTATTGTTCTCAACCAATTACCCTTTTGATCACGAGCGATTCATGGCTACACAATCCGACCACAACCATTTATTGATTATTGAGGATGACAAGGGAAGCAAGCAGATTCCTTTGGAAGATGAGGTATATTCTATCGGTAGAGATCCAGAGTCTGATATCCGCCTGTTTTCAAAGTTTGTGTCTCGCCGACATGCGACCTTAGTAAGGCGTAGACGTTCTGATGGTAGTCCCTACTACCGAATTTTTGATGGTAACCTCAAAGGGAAGGCTAGTTCCAATGGCATTTTAATCAATGGTCGTAAGCTTCAAGCCCATGATCTCGAAGATGAAGATGAGGTAATTTTCGCACCTAAGGTCAGTGCTAAATATTATCTACTGAAGCGAGAGAATACCCCAACTGATCCAGTAGATCAAATGGATGAGTATGATATTACCCTAATTAATCCCGGTATGATTGATGATTCGGAAGAATGGGATAATTAGTAAGTAAATGACCGCCAAGTTAACCTTAAAATTTATAATTTTAAGGTTATAGTTTGAGCGGTTAGCTACAGGATGTTAAAGTTTACCAGTCGCAACGGGAGAATAGATCACTAAGAAAATACTTGCGCCAACGAGTCACTGGGTCTCTTCCCTGGAAAGTCACAGTACGATTGTCCTTGGTGTTCCACGGTGCCAAGGGTAAGTGACCTTCCTCCGCTTTGTTTTTGTTGAAAATTTCTGCATACCAGTTTACTTTTTCCCACCACTCGTACCATGTTTCATCTAATAATTCATCATACTCTCCCTTGGGTAAACCACGCTCAGCAATAATTTTGTCCAAGATCTGCTTTTGTACACTGAAGCCAAACTTTCCATCTGAGTGTTTGACCCAAAGGGTGTTAAGAGTACGTAGCTTTTGGCAGGAACATTGTTCAATATGTTTGAGATCGAGCCAACCTTCTTTTTCTCGATCAGCGATGTAAAGCATGATACGAACATTTTTTAGGTCAGCATCTTTCCAGTTTCCCGACTTCATAAAGAAGTGAAGTTCAGCTAGGAAGTGATTGAAAAGAGAGTCTTTGACCATTTGATAGTCTTGACCGTTTTCAGATAGTAACTCAATGTATTCCCGATGCAAATTTTCTACGGCATTCGTTGAGAGTATTGACTGTTGTTGAGGAAGAAAGCTAGGTATAGGAATTTCTGTATCGAGATCAACGTTCGGAAACTTTTGCCAAGCAGTATCAAGTATATCAAAGGCTTCCTTGTAAGCTTTTAAGGCTTCCTCTATCTTCCCTTCTGTTCTCAACAAGCTCCCTTCTACTCTTTTGACATGAACCTGAATTGCCCATTCTTCGGGGACATCTGGTTTAGGTTGTGAGGGTAATAGATTTTTTTCCTTTATCTGTTTAATCCTTTGCCTAGCCTCATTCCGCCATTCGGTTGCTTTACTATCCTGTTCAAATTCTTGATACTTCTGACTAAGTTGCTGATTTGCTAAAGAAATCGAAGCTAACAGCATGGCTTGCTTGATATTGCGCTTGTCTTCTCGGATTAGTGTAGACTTACTGACTTGAACCCATGCCTCTTGTGCTTCAGAAGACAGCCCCTTGTTTTGGAGTTCTGCAGCAAGTTCAGAGAGGCGATTAATGGTTTCGATATCTTCTTTGATTATTTTATGAGCAGCTTTAGCTTCCGCTAGCATGATCATTTCCTTTACTGCCACTACTCCTGAAAAAATTGCTCCCAACACAGCTATACTTAGCACCACAGCGCCGATCTGAATCCGCTGTTGAGCCTTCCGATTCGCCTCAGTTAGTACCTGATTTCTCTTCTGGGTCGCTTCCCTATCCTTCCTCTCTCTGTCTAATTCTGCTTCCAGCTTTTCTTGAGCGATTTGCTCCTCAATCCCCTTCTTTTCACTAGCCGCCAAAAACTGTTGATCTAAATAACTTAAATTCTTTCTTTTCGCCCAAGCCTGAGCATCCTTGAGAGCCTTCCCCCGCAACAACAGCGACTCATCCTGACATCCCGACGCCACCCAAGCCCTAAACCCTTCCGAATAGGGACGTAATGCAGCTAATTCTTGTTCAATCCAGTCTTGATTAAAGACTTGATGGTAGATACGGTTATAGACTTTAAGAACTGGAAAAGCTCCAACTCTCTGCTTCACCACTAATCCAGATAACTGTAACTTACCTTCCTCAAAACTGTTATTGGCAACAACTTCCCCCTGCTGCCACACTTGCTGATACAATTCCAACAAGTAGGCAGACCGTTGCTCATTACTCAAGATGCGGTCGCGTATGGTCTTCAAATGTTCTGGCTCATCGGTAGCTTCCCAGTTCGAGATGATATGCGATCGCACCAATTTCTCAATCGATTCCTTCTCCCCTTTTTTTAAGGGATCGAAAACCGAGGCAGAACTAACCACCAACTGACACAGCTTTTGGGTAAGAAAGGGCTGTCCTCCTGTCCAGTCTAATATTTCCTCGATAACAGCCTGGGGGTTGCTGACCTGTCCCGCCAATCCCCTAACTAACGGCTCAACTTCATGGGGTTGAAAGCCATGTAATTCCAGAGCCCGTCCGATATTAAACGGGGTTCGGTCTTTATCTTCAATTAAATCCCCCGGTGTCGCCACCCCTAAAAGCACAAAACTAAGGCGATTATAGGCAGAATTTTCCGACCGTTTGTTGTAACAGGCTCGAACTAGGGCAAAGAAGTCATCTTTGAAGCTTAATTGCAGAACGCTATCGATTTCATCAATAAAAATAACAATTGGTTGAGCAATATATTCAAACAATACCTCTTTGATAAACTTACGAAAGCACTGCACCGGAGAAATCTTTTGGTGCTGTTGAAGCCAATGGTATTCATCAAACCTGTCGTAGAGTTCTAACTCAGACACCAACCCACTAATCAAACCGCCATACCATTCCCGTGGGGGAATCTGTTGCGACCCCAGCATGGTAATATCAATAGAAGCACAAACAATGTCTTCTTGTTGCAACCGTTTTATGGTTTGAACTTTCAGGGAAGACTTTCCCATCTGACGGGAATTTAAGACATAACAAAATTCCCCTGCTTTTAGGTATTGATACAACTCTTCATCGGCCTGACGCTTGACATAACTGCTAGCATTAAGGGGTAATGCGCCGCCTACTTGATAGATTTGCATAGTCTGGGTTCCCATCATGGGGTCTCCTGGAATCGCGCTTGAAAATACTCCCGATACAACTGACAACGGAGAGTTACCTGATGTGCTTGTAAATTCACTAATCCCATACTGTGTAGTTTGTAAGCCGATCGGGATTCTAAGGGAATCGGACAACTGGCCTCAATCACATCTTTAAAAGCATCAGCCAAAGCTTGGTGTTGCTGTAGCATCTGCCATAGGTGTCGTAGATGATTGCGATAAATCCCTGCTTCGGTGGCAGCATTGTTTAATACTTTCTCGAGGGAACCAATACCATTAAATTTGAGATGGTTAAAGCATTCGCCAATTAAATAGGGATGTCCACCTACTAACCCCTGCAATTGCTCAACCTCAGATGCTGTACAATCAAGTTGGTATTGTTGGGCTAATTGAAGAATTTGCTCTTGGGTCAATTCCGGTAACTCAATCGGAACACCAACATTAAACGGAGATTCGTTAAGGTTCAGGGGAATATAAACTTCTGTGGAATGAACCACCACTAATCGGAGCCGTTCTAAACGTTTACCCATCTTGGCTTTCTCATGCCAAGCCCTTAGCATTCCTAAAAAGTCCGATGCCACATCTCGATGAGGAAAAACTCGGTCAACCTCATCCAAACATAAGACCACTGGCCTGTTAACTTGCCTTAGCAAATACCGTTCAAAGTAGTTGGTACAAGCCATTTTACTGGTCGATAATCCTTCGTACCAATAATCAGCTAATCGATTAGCTAATCCTAAACTTTCACTGACACAGAAGCTAAACCACTTGAGTAATAAATTAAGATTCCCAAGGTCAGCGTGGTTAGCCAGGTGCAGGTTAATATAAACAGTTTGATAGCCCTGCTGGGCAACCAACTTTTTCAGCACTCTAGCTATCAGTAAGGTCTTCCCCATTAGACTTGGTGCTTTAATTCTCACCAAGGCACCTGGACGTAAAAGTGTTTGATAACAAATGCTTTCAATAGGAGGACGTTCAACATAATAGTCAACGTCAGGGATAGCTTCGTCCTGATCTAAATCCGGTTTCCATGGATCTGGATTAACATTGCTATTGCTTGGTGCGCTTTCTTGATCTAGAAAAGCGATCGCTTTCCAGTCTTGCCCCAATTTTTCACTAATTTCTTGAAAATTCAGGTTATCGACAGGTCGGCCATTGAGATAATTATTGAGGGTTGATAGAGATATCTCCAATTCCTCAGCTAAGTCTTTCTGGCGAGGATAACCGTTGCGCTTAAGAGCTAATTTCACCTGGTCAATAGACTCGGGATGAACTCTGAGTGAGCGAGACATAGTTGTCGGTTCGATGAACTACTCAAACTATAACTATCTTTTATAGTCACTCAGCCCAACTCAGGTACAACTCAGGTACAAGTCGGCAATCAACTATAAGTTGGCCATAAGTCACCTGATCTCAATAGCTTTCAAGGTCTCAACTGCTTTAGCCCCAGGGTTTGATGAAATTGTAGTTCACCTGAAACAATTTTCATGAACAATCTCGAAAGCTTCCAAACCCTTCTGGAAATTGTGTTACTAGTTCTAACCCTCTCTACTGAATCTCCATTGTTAGGTATTGTTGCTGCTATTTGTGCATTGTTGTATTTGTTAATCGACTCTGATGATTCAGATAACGGTGAGGAGTGAGGCGGTTGTCTAGCTCCGGAGATGGGAAGATAGGGAGATAGGGAAATGGGGAGATACGGAAATGAAATTGATCTGTAGTCGTAGTTTACAGCATTGGTATAAGTATACCAATTTAATCGATAACTACTTCATCAAAAGTTCCCGATTCCCGATTCCCGATTCCCGATTCCCTGTACTATAGTCGTTAGTTTAACAACTATCAACCTAGAATCATACTACAAATTTTGCCGATTGACTAACTGAATTTTATTGACAAAATAAGCTTCTCGATGCTGTAATGACTCAGCTAAGTCTAGCCCCTTTTGAAATGCTGCTAAGGCTTGAGGATAGTTGTTCATATCCAGATAAACTTGACCAATGTTGTCGTAAGTATTCATCAAGCCATAATAATTATAGGACTTTTGCTCAACTTGAAGCAAAACCTCATAAACTTGCAAGGCAAACTCTGGCTGCTTAGAGGTAAGGTACAGTTCTGCTAGAGGTTGTAGTGCTTCGCTAGCATGGGCAAACTGCTGTAGAGACCAGGCTAAGGAATAGGCTTCTTGATAGGTTTGACTAGCTTTTTCTGGTTGATTGAGGCTGTTGTAATCAGATGCGATCGCAATTTTCAGGGCTGGAATCTGGGTATCATTGCCTTGATTGAGGTAAATGTCCACTAATTGCTGCTTTTTGGGCAATGCCTGGTCTGGTTGTTGGTCTTGGTCGTAGATATAAGCTAGCTCTTGTAAATAAGCCACTTGTTCTTGTTCATTTATGCGTTCGCGAAGCGGTTCCATTCGCGTAGCGTGGCCCAAAGGCCAAGGAACATCGCGTTGATTCTGAGCTTGATTCTGAGCTTGAGCCAGTAATTCCTCATAGGTTTCTGCTGCTTTGGGATAATCAAACCAAGCCATGTGCAATTGACCCATGGTCTTCAAGGTAGCCTCAACCGCTGCCATATCTTCCTGGTTGCGAGCATCAGCGAGAATTTGCTCATAAACTGTCAAGGCTTGTCCTGGCACTCGGATCTGTTCATAAGCCTTACCCAAAGCTTTTAAGAGTGGCAGATTGATCGAGTCTTCTGCTTTATTTTCCTGCTGAATCTCTTCCAAGCGTGCCGTAATTAGTTGCACTGACTGCTTATTGTTTTCATTCCAGGCAACTCCTCCTACTCTGCCCAAAGTTTGCACTTCTGCCACTGGATCCCCTAGCACTCGCCGCAGTCGGATTTCCCGATACCAGATCTCAAAGGCTTTGGATTGATTACCAGCTTTGAATTCAGCTTGAGCTTCAGCATTTAGTTCATCCAAAGCTTGCTTGAGTCTAGAACGTTCGGAGGGGTTGAGAGGTTCGTCTGGGGATAACGAAGGCAGGAGGGGATCAGGAGCAGTCAGTTCCAATGGATTGGGATTATCATTATCACTTGATTGGGACAAGGTCACACTAGCAAAACATAACGGGAGTATAGCAGCGGATAATGCTATAATTGCCCAGTTGCTTAGTTTGAGTCTGAGAGGATGTAAGCGCAAGGTAGCCATAAGGAAACTAAAGAAGGTTACTACCAGTTAGGCTAGCGATTTTAGGTTCAAATTGACCAAAAAGATGGGTTTCAAGCCCCGTCCTTCGTTGGCCTTTGGCCACGCTACGCGAACGACGGCTTTTAATTAATTTGCTATACTAAAGGAGTAGCCTAGCACAGACAGGATTCGTCGGTACTGTCATTAAGCCCACGACGTAAAGCGATGCTAGTACATGAGGCGCGAAAAACCTCATTAAAAACGTATGGATCCTAGCGGATACCAAAAACCAGTAAAGCAAACCTTAGAAAATGAAAGTACCGTGGGGCACACGGGAACTGAGGAAACTCAACGCTTAGGGAGATAAGCCCACTGGCATTAGTTAAATTAGGCTAAAGACTTGGTTTTTAAACGGGTATTCGGCTTAAGTATTGCCTTTGACGGATAGCTAATTTTAAGGCATGTCGAGGAACTAAGAATCCCCGTCCATAAGCGGGCGGGGAGTGTCAAATCTGGCCATATTCTGCGGTAAGCCACCTGATCCGCCTGGGGAGTTATACCAATTCTTAGGGCTGAGACACCTACACATCAATTTCATCTGACCATCTCCCCATCTGGCCATCTGCATCTGTAGTCCTACTTTGAAGAATTGGTATTATTTATGCCCGCCTGCACTAGTCCGACCGCTTCCGGGACGAAGTTTGTTCCTGCCACTAAGATTTAGGACTGCTAGATGATATCATAACGCCTTCTGCTCCAGGTCAGAGAATAACTCCAGCAGTCCTTGAGTATAAGGAAGCAACAGGTACATCTGATCTGACTCTATACGAGCGTTTAGTTCATCCACCAGCAACTGCAACATTTTTTCCGCCAGCTTCCAACTTACGTCTACGCTAGGAAACACCAGTAAACACAACGGCAACAGTTCCTGTTCTATTGATGTCATATTCCCCTCCAAAGCACATAGCCATAGGTAACCCTGGAACATTTCTAAATCTCTGATAGTCGAAGCCTTAATTCCTGGATCGTCCAGCCCTCCCCGACGGCTAAAATGACCAGATTGCAATTCCACTGTGCGTTGGTAGACAGTCTGAGCAATATCCTGACTAGCAGGTAAGAGTTGCTCCACTAAGGCTAAGGTAGGTGAGTTAAAATCATGCAAAGCCGCTGCATTACAGATTCGTTGCCAGGGGATAGAAACTTGCTCCTCCACAAACTTAAAGTAGGGACTGAGCAAAATTTGTTCTGGCAATGTCAGCCGATTGAGTACTAATTTAGTGCTGAAGTGAAACTGTGTGGTAACAAAACCAATGGCCCGACGGTCTTTTGCTGATATATGTTGCTCCCGGATTTGCCGCAATACAGGTTCGAGAGAGGTGGCTAGCTTTTCTATAGCTGGCAACTCTAGCGCTACCATTGTCCACGGGCTAGAGAAATCTGTGAAGAAATTAATTGTCTCTCCTAGTCGTATTGCTGCCATTAAACTAGGATTCGGCGATTGCTCCTGGTAAATTTCCAGTACCTTTTGGTAAACGGAGCAAACAAATTCAGCAATTCGCTTAGCCTCGGTCAAATTAACCACATTAGGAATATACGAGAACATAGCATCTGTTTTAATTCCCGCACACTCACAGTTAATTTGGATTAAACGGTGTAACTTGGTAACTGTTTGAGTGCGCCCCTTTCTAGAAGCAACGTCTAGCAAATCATAAATCTTTAAAACATCATTATTTTTAGAGATAATTGATAAATCTGGTACATAGCGATTTGACCAAAAATTGACTAAGCGCTCAACCGATGTTTTGTTGAATCTTGAAGTGTTGATCAGCAAAGCTTTTTCCTCGGATTTCTAAAAACTACTATACTTAATTTAAAGTAAAGTAGTTTTAAATTTTGGCGTTAATATAAATAATTTTGATCAGCTTTTAAAAAAAAGCTATAGATCACTCTATTTTAATCATAAATACAAATTATTCGGTGATTTACATTACAATAAATAGGTAATAATTAAGGAATCATTAGTAATGAATACTTGGTAATGGATAATGGGTAATTTGAGTAGGTGCATCCCGTTGTCATAGAAATAAAATCGTAAGCACTCAGCCTAATCCTTAAAATAAACCTCGTTCCCCTAGGGTGCGCCGATACGCAATGCGCAAACAGGACAATTTAATAGTTCGAGATTCATGATAATTCAAAGGTAAGCATATGCTGATAGCTTACGTTTTTGTATTATTTATACACATGATAAACGTGATTCATGATAATTATGTAAATTTTTGTTAAAGTTTAAAAAAAAAAAACAACACAATGATCAGATATAGCGCTAAATGAGTCGTGAACACAAAACTAGCTGAAAGTCTTAGTTAAAGACAGTGCTTGTTTCACACATCAAATGGAAACGCTATAGGAAAATTAACAACTGATATCATGTCTGGTTACCAATCACCGGTTACCAATTACCAATTACCAATCACCAATTACCAATTACCAATTACCAATTACCAATTACCAATTACCAATTACCAATTACCCTAAATCATTCCATTAATCAGCCAAGCCGTGCAGCCCAAACCACTTATCCAGTAAAGGTTTTCAGTAGTAACAATTGTGCTAACTCGCAAAAGCCTTCAGATTCTTTAGCATAAGTCACATAAGCTGGCTTATGAGTCAAATAACTAGTGTAGTCTAAGACATTAGCCACCCCTACTGATAAAGGAAACTTGCTGGTATCAAACATAGACTCATCATTAGGACTGTCACCAACGGTGATAATCTCCTCTGGTTTGAGTTGGGGAAAGTGTCTGGTTAACACTTGTAGCAAGCCTGTTGCTTTATCTTGCTCGATTGGCTTAATATGGCACTGAACTGTACTGTAAGTGAAGCCCCAACCCTGTTGTTGACAGAGTTCTGCCAGGGTTTGTAATTGGACAAAGGCTAATCGATTAACATCAAATGTCCAATCCGTCAACCGAAAGCGGTTATCCACAGATTCTTGTAGCTGGGGAAATTGAGCTTTTAGGACTTGGAAGGTGTGATTGAGACTCTGGCGATGCTGGTTTAAATCTTCAATAGGGGTTAAGATATCTGGGATTTCACTATCTTTGGGGAAATATAGACCGCCATTTTCTGCGATCGCTCCTGTGACCGGCAGATAAGTTTTCAGAGCATTAACCCAGCCAGCGGAACGACCAGTAATCAGCAATACTTGGATTCCTGTCTTGGTCAATTCTTCTAGGGCATGGAATAAGGAGGAAGTAAATTTGCCACTCAGAGTTAGAGTGCCATCAATATCGGTAGCAATTAAACTAATACTTTCAAAGCGATTAGTCTCAAAAGCCTCAGACAGAGGTGCAAGGGACATAAAATTATAGGAACTTCCAGCTAATTATTCACCGAATGTCATACTAAACCCTGGGAGGACAGTTTGAGTGGTGAACAGTTGATTAAGTTTTAGTAAGTTTTAGCCTCATGTCAGTTTCCTATCCAACGCGATTGGCCGTAGGCCACGCGGGGCGCGTTCGCAATCGGATCGGCTGAGTAGAATTGCTCGATATCCTACTAGACTTTGGGATTCGGTCCTGATTGAGCTGATCAAAATCTGGCTTCAACTGTTCAACTATTGATGCTGACTGCCACTTGGCATGATCGCTTTGCTAAGTTTAGCTTCACGCAGGTTAGCCTGATTCAGATTAGCATCAATTAAAACAGCTTCAATCAATATTGCCTCGCTAAGATTCGACCAACACAGGTTAGCTCGGTATAAATTAGCCTTGGTGAGATTAGCACCATGGAGAATTGTCCAACTCATCCTTGCTCCTCTGAGATTCGCATCCGTTAGGATAGTGTTTCTCATGGTGCAGCCACTTGCTATGGCACCACTCAAGTCTGCTTGATTGAGATTGGCCTTAGTCAAGTTGGCTCCATTGAGTAGGGTATGGGACAAATTTGCCCCAATCAGATTCGCTTCGATCAGAATACAATTGTTGAGGGATGCTCCCTCCAAAATCGCTCCCTCCAAGAGGGCTTGGGAAAGCTTGGCTCGGTTCAAGGATGTGCTAATCAGTTTTGCGTGACTCAAGTTAGCATCCTGGAGAATTGCCTCACTCAGAATTGCTTCACTCAGATTAGCTTTACTGAGATTGACTCCAATCAGGCGGCAACTGCGTAGATTGGCATTACTCAAGTTAGCCTTGGCTAGATTTGCTTGACTGAGGTTACTAACAATGAGGTTGGCTTCACACAGGTCACTTCCCTGTAGATTAGCACCAGATAAATTCGCTTCTCGCAGATTGACACCTTTAAGAATAGCGTCCTTGAGACAACTCTGGCTGAGATTAGCACGTCGTAGGTTAGCTTGGCTCAGGTTTACTCCCGCCAGAGATACTCCCTGTAGATTAGCTTCTGGAAAGTCCCGTTCTCCAGCAGCATATCGCTTCAGTAATTCTTCCCCATCCATCATCATTCCTTTAACCTTGACAACTAATAAGCTAGGTGGTAATGCTATATGGCATCTAATATGAATTATTATTGCTAGACTATGCTACTTTTATTTGCCAAAGTGCCAGCAAAAAGCGCAATGATAGTGTAATCGTGTATTGGTCAGACAATTATGAAATATTAGGGAATAGGGAATAGGGAATAGGGAATAGGGAATTTGGACGGGGGAATCACGAGAGTGTGTTTGTGTTAACCAACAGATAAAGGTGCGATTGGTTCCGGTGTCTTCCTCCTCTTTCGGTTTCTTCTTAATCTCACCACTTACTTATCTAAATTTGCTATATAGACCAATATTATAGTATAATGGTGAGTTAACTCCTCACTAAAATTTGGTGTTCATGGCAGACTTAACTGGCACTTGGCTCGGAACTTACTGGCAAGGGGGAGTACCCACCCGGTTTGAAGCAACTCTGGTTCAAAGCAAGAATACCATCACTGGCAATATTTTGGACGACGGTTACTTAGGAGAAGCCCAGCTAAGTGGTGAGGTAATCGGACGGCGTATCCAATTTACCAAGCGATACCTCACCAGCTCATCGACTCCAATCCAGTACATTGGTACCCTGGGTGAGTCAGAAGATTTTATCCATGGGCAGTGGATAATCGATAAATATAACACCGGTCCTTGGGAAGCTCGTCGTAGTGGTAATGACCTACTTGCAGACCTAAACACTCGTCTGAGTGAGCGGATGCCTGTGGCAGTGCCATAACCCAGAACAGAGGAGTTAATTTATCCTGGATAGTACAGGTATCGAAGGTCTCAGAGAAGGAAAATGTGATGCTATCAGGTTGGCGAGTTGGCTCTCTATTCGGAATCCCACTGTTTTTAGACCCATCGTGGTTTTTCATCTTGCTATTGGTAACGATGATTAATGCACGAGAGTTCGACTCTAGCCTAGGGTCGATTTTGGCTTGGGTAGCTGGATTGGCGATGGCACTGTTGTTATTTAGTTCTGTACTTTTACATGAATTAGGTCACAGTCTAGCTGCCCTCTCCCAAGGCATCAAAGTTAATTCGATTACCCTATTTATATTCGGCGGGATTGCGTCCATTGACCGAGAATCAAAGACTCCAGCAGAAGCCTTTCAAGTAGCGATCGCAGGACCATTAGTGAGTTTCATCCTCTTTGGTCTGTTTTATGTGCTAACTCTGACATTACCCACCTCGGCTTGGGGATATACCATCGCCAATGAGATAGCTAGAATCAACCTAGTCTTGGCATTATTTAACCTAATTCCTGGTCTACCTTTAGATGGTGGACAAGTGTTGAAAGCAGCAGTCTGGAAACTAACTGGGGATCTATTTACAGGTGTCCGTTGGGCTGCCAGAACGGGTAAGGGGTTTGGGCTTGTAGCCCTATCCTTGGGATTAGGAATGACTCTGCTGACTGGTACCTTGTCATTCATTTGGCCAACTCTGATTGGCTGGTTTATTTTTCGCAATGCCAGCGCCTATGACCAGCTAACCACCATACAAGAAGTCTTACTTAAGCTTGTAGCATCTAATGCCATGACCCGTGACTTTCGGGTAGTGGAAGCCAACCAGACTTTACGTTCTTTTGCTGATGAGTATATCTTAACCGATAGGCAAAACCCAATGCCCTACTACGCTGCAGCTAATGGACGCTATCGTGGGCTAGTGAAAATTGAGGATTTACATTTTGTTGAGCGTAGTCGTTGGGACACTGAGACGTTGGAAACTATAGTGCGCCCTTTATCAGAAATTCCCACAGTGGAGGAGAAAACACCTTTGGTGGAGGTGATTAACAGCTTAGAGGAGCTTAATCTTAAGCGTATGAGCGTACTTTCTCCCGCAGGAACTGTGGCAGGTGTAATTGACCGGGGTGATATAGTCAGAGCTGTTGCTAGAAAGCTAAATTTGGCTATCCCACCGGCTGCTATCGAGCGCATCAAAGCTGAGGGGGCTTATCCTCCTGGGTTTCAGCTAGTAGAAATTGCTAAAACCCTTAATTCTCTAACAAACACCTAATACCGAGTTGCATTCAAAGAGAGTAGATAGGGAGATAGGGAGATAGGGAGATAGGGAGATAGGGAGATAGGGAGATAGGGAGATAGGGAGATAGGGAGATAGGGAGATAGGGAGATAGGGAGATAGGGAGATAGGGAGATAGGGAGATAGG